>NZ_BSQC01000014.1:0-165896 GCF_030268145.1 Brucella sp. NBRC 12950 | reverse complement strand
GTCACACCGGCAAGCTTCAGCGAATTCACCAGCCGGTTACCCAGCAAATCTGCAATCGGGACATTATTGACATAAGAGACACCAAGATCACCGCGAAGCAAGTTTCCAAGCCAATACAAAAAGCGCACAAAAGCCGGCTGGTCGAGGTTCATCGCCTGACGAAGTCCGGCAACCGCTTCAGGGGTTGCTGCCTGCCCAAGCAGGATCTCTGCCACATCTCCAGGCAGCATCGCGGTTGCAAAGAAGATCGTAAACGCAACAATCAAAAGCGTAACGACCGCAACAACAAGGCGCTTGGCAACAAGGTTCAACAATGGTGACTTTATGGTCATGCGCGGCCCCATTCTCGGGTGAAACAGCCAGTTTGGGCAAAACAAATGTTCTGCCCAAACCACAAAAGCAGGATTACATGACCAAAGGTCAGGCTTCCAGCCACACATATTCGGCAAAGGAATTGCCCATCAGATTTCCGCTCGGCAATGGGCGGATACCTTTGACCTTTCCACTATAAGCATCAAGTCCATCATAAAACGTTGGAATGATTGTGCCAGCATCGGCACTCACGATCCCCTGTAGTTCGCTGTAAATCTCCATCCGCTTTGCGTCGTCGGTAAGACCACGGGCTTCGGAGAGCAGCGCATCGAATTTCTCGTTCTGAAATTTACTCTCATTCCAGCTTGCGTCGGATTTGTAGAATTGAGAGAACATCGCATCAGGCGTTGGACGCGGATTGATATTGCCGAAACATATTGGCGCTTTGAGCCAATAGTTCGACCAGTAACCATCAGCCGGAACGCGCTGGACGTCGAAATTTAGACCAATCTCTGACGCTGCCTGCTGCAAGACCATTGCGATCTCGACAGATTGCTGTGCAGCACTTGAAGCAACAATTGGAATTGTCTTGCCGATGAGACCCGCCTCTGCGAGCAACGACTTGGCTTTCTCTGGATCGTATGGCGTTGGTGCGAGGTCTTGGCGGTAAAAGCGGCTCGACGGCGGGATCGGCTGGTCGTTCCCCAGTTGCGCAAAACCTCGAAAAACCGCCTTGCTCACGAGGTCTCGGTTGATCAGATGTTTGATTGCCTGGACAAATTTTCCGTTGTTGCCCGGATCCTGATCGAGACGAATAATCAGATTGGTATATTGGCCGGCAACGGTGCGCAGCAACTGGTGACCCGCATCAGTGATTTGGGTAGCCGCCCGGGGATTAACGTTTGCAATAATGTCGACGTCACCCGCTAGTAATGCATTGAGCCGCGCTGTCTCCTCTTGGATAGCAAAGATCTCAATCTCATCGAGATAAGGTCCGCCCCCTTGCTTCCAATAGTTTTCATTTGCTTTCATGCGTGATCGAGTGCCAGGGCTGAATTCCGTGATTTTAAATGCGCCAGTTCCAACACCCTGATTGAAGTTACTGGTGCCATTTTTTACGATTAGGAACGCCGGCGTTCCCATCAGAGCCGGAAGATCGGCATTTGCACCGGTCAATTCGATCGTAACCTCATGATCACCGGTCTTTTTGACCGTATCGATTTGAGAGGCAATCGCTTTAGCGCTGGATCCGGTTGCCGGGTCCTTATGACGCAAAAGCGTGAAGACGACATCGTCGGCACCGAACGGGGAACCATCGTGGAAAACGACATTCTTGCGCAACTTGATGATCCAGCGCTTGGCATCGTCTGTCTCGAACGCCTCTGCCAGTTCCATTTGTGGCGTGAGCGTATCATCAAGCCGAGTGAGACCATTATAGATGCTGTTGACGCGAATATAGTCGATATTGAATATCGCGCGTGCCGGATCAAGTGTATCTGCGGTGCTGCTGGCATAAGTCGCAACGCGTATTTTGCCACCTTTCTTTGCAGTCTGCGCAAATGCTTCCGTCGCTTGGGTCGCGATTGCGCCCGCGCCGCTCACCGTCATACCCGCCGCTAGCAGCATCTTAAGCACATCGCGACGCGATGCGCCCGAGCGGAGGTTCTGATCAAGTGTTAACTTTTCTGTTTCACTGAGGTTTTTGTAACAGATGTTGATTTTGGACATTTCCAGTTCACCCTCTTTGGTTTTGTTATCAGATTATGCTGCAAAGGCGGAACGCATCCTGAATGGCCGAGTAAATGTCTCGACTGGCGATAGCGTCGCCGATGCGATGAATTTCAAAGCCACTCCGTGCAGCGGCCAGATCTGTGGCTTCAGGCAGTTCGAAATGTGTTTCACCAAGATTGGCTGCATTCTCTCTTAAGGCAAAAAAGATATCGGCGAGTGGGATTGTGCCGTTATCGACAACGACTTGGCTCGCCACTCGTGTCGTGATCTCACCCGTCAGCTCATTCTGGAAATACGCCTGCAACCCATTGTCTGTCCTCTCGACCTTGATAAGACGGACATCAACGGTTCTTGGAATGTTTAATTCGGCGAATTTTTTTCGGAAGCCAGATTTGTCGGTGTAAGACATTTCAAAAGCCAACATTTCGTCCAGCATCGAGTAGTGAATTTTCTTGCCTCTTGTCGTGAGTTCCAAAGCGCAAGACGCTGCGCTCTGGCGGCCCGTTCCGTCGAAGATCAGGATATCTTCATGAGCGGGCACAGCATTGGTGAGAATATCCCAAACACTGGTGCACAGTTCGCCACCCTCAATAAATTCCAGATCCGGAAGCCCGCCGGTTGCCACAATGACCACATCGGGCTGTTCACTAAGAACATCAGTTTCGTCAACATATGCGTTCAAACGGACATCGACACCCAGCCGTTCAATTTCCTGCACGCGCCAATCGACGATTCCCTGGAGATCGCGGCGTTGCTTCGGGGTAGCGGCAATGCGTATTTGACCGCCCAACTCAGCTGCTGCTTCAAAAAGAACAACATGATGCCCACGTTCCGCACTCACACGAGCGGCTTCCAGACCGGCAGGCCCACCACCAACCACAACGACTTTCCGGCAGTTTTCTGCTTTTGTCAGTTGATGTGGCAACACGGTCTCGCGGCCGCTCGATGGATTATGAACGCAATGCACTTTTTTATAGAGACAATAGGATGCGCCGACACAAGGGCGGATACGCTCCTCATCTCCTCGCATAATTTTATTGACGATCTGTGGATCGGCGATATGCGCCCGCGTCATTCCAATAAGATCGACAATGTTTTCACGAATTGCATGTCGAGCTGTCGCTACATCCCGCACACCAGCTGCGTGGATAAGTGGAAGCTTGACTGTCCGACGAAAAGCTTCAACCTCTTTGAGAAACGGCGCACTTTTTTGAAAGAGCCCCGGCATATTATGTTCCGAAAGGAGTAGATCGGAATCCATACGCCCATATATGCTATTGAAGTAGTCGATTGTCCCTTCAGATTGGAAAATCTCGGCAATCTCGGCACATTCTTCCGCACTCAAACCACCGTCTCCACCCTCGTCAATGACCAACCTGATCCCGACGATGAACTGATCCCCGACTTCCTTGCGGATGGCTTCATGCACCATAAGGCCAAATCGCGCTCGATTGCGCAAATTGCCTCCAAATTCATCCGTGCGTCTGTTGGTCAGAGGAGAAAGAAATTGCCCGATCAAATGTCCACCAGTGACGGTTTCAATCCCGTCAAGTCCAGCCTCCAAGCAACGGCGCGCTGCCTTCGCATAGTCGGTTACGATCCGCGCAATGTCATAACGATCCATTTCACGCGGAAAATTTCGGTTGCGCGTCTCGCGCACGCGTGATGGAGCAACCACCGGCAGCCACGAACTTGAAAAGGCGGTTGCGCGCCTGCCGAGATGGGAAACTTGCGAGATGATCGCGCAGTCGTGCTTATGAATACGCTCTGCCATGGCAGTCAGATGTGGAACAATGGCGTCGGAGCTCAAATTGAGTTGTCCACCGCCCCAGCTTGAATCCCGTGACGACATGGCGGAGCCACCGATCATTGTCATTGCCAGGCCGCCCTTAGCCTTCTCTTCATGATAAAGCTGGTAGCGCTCAAGCGGCATACCACCATCATCGAGCATGGAAGCATGAGAGGTGCTGATTATCCGGTTCTTCAACAGCAAGTGCTTCAGCTGAAATGGTTGCAAAAGCGGATCACCGCTCACTGTTTTCTCATTTCCAGGTTTAGCAATCGATATCACACTCACGAAGCTGCTCCATTACAGGTTACTAGCAACTCCGGTGGGATCTCGACGGTTTCGCAACCGTTTTGACCTGCTGTTGGGTAAATACCTCCAGTGGAGCTTGCCTTCCGCTATTAGCCTGCAGAAACAGAATTATTTGTAGGTTCAAAAAACGTATGGTGCTATACGCTGAGCGTATGACAGAACAACTTTCACGCCTCATTCCTTCACCGCGGTCCCTTCTGGTTTTTGAAGCCGCTGCACGTCATGGAAGTTTCACGGGTGCGGCGGCTGAATTCAACGTGACCCAACCCTCGATCAGCCGATGTATTTCACAGTTGGAGAACGAGTTAGGCTTCCGTTTGTTTGACCGTCACTCAAAAGGGCTGATCGTCACGCTCGAAGGTGAGCAGTTGGTCGTTTCAGTCAGAGAGAGCATGACTGCCGTCAGCAAAGTAATAAGAGATGTTCGTGAAAAGGCAGGCAAGCGTTCGATCACAATGTCCATGTCGAGCTCTTTTGCTACCCATTGGCTCATCCCCAGACTTGGCGATTTCAATGCAGCCTTTCCAAACGTAGACTTGCGTTTTGAACTCATCTCAGGGGTCATGCGTGAAGTGACGGGCGACGTGGATATTGCCACGAGAATTGTTGAAGACAACGACCCTCGATATGACATATGGGATTTTGCACCTGAGATCATCATGCCAGTTTGCAGTCCCCAGTATCTTGCAAGTCACGGAAGTATTGATGATGAAGATGTTTCACGTCACCTATTTTTACATTTGACTGATCACCACCGCACCCAATGGCAGCCATTCTTGGATGCTCACACAGCGGCGAATGCAGGCATCTGGAACGAATTTTCAGATTATGCGGTGATCTTACAAGCTGCGACGCAAGGCAAGGGAATAGCATTGGGATGGATTAGTGTGATCGCCAGTGCTTTGAATGAAAAGACCCTGGTTAGAGCATCGAAGAAACAACGCTCGACCGGACGAATCCATCGCTTGATCGTCCCCAAATCGAGGCCTTTTCCCTCACTCACACACGAAATTTGTGAGTGGTTTCAGTGCGAAATGAAGACTGACTTAGAAAAGAACGCTCTAACCTGAGGGCACCAGGTAGTTTGCGCCTCCAAACCAAAAGTGGTTCGCCGCCAGTTCCTGTCGCGCTTTTCTCCCTCACCGCTACAAGTTTCTACGACAAATCTTTGCCGATGCCGACGATCTGACGTCGAAAATGCAACCTCGTCCTGATCGACTACGTCACCGCTCACATTCTGTTTTTGAAACTAGATAACGGGCATCTCGGGAGACGCGCAGATGGTGTAGGCCCTTCTCCTGCAAATCATCGCTGCATGGGTTGTGCTGTAGTCGGGGTGAAGGACGCGCGCCCTCCTCGAATGCGGCATATTGAGCGGGGCTTCAATAAACAGCCCCATGGAAGATGGCGACGGTTAGCATGTGCGGAAGCGCTTGTTGATCAAGTTATGCCAGCTGCGCAGCAGGACCATGAGAGTCCATAATGCATTCTGATTGGCGGTAAGCGCCGTATGTTTTCCGAAAAGATATCCACCTTTCTTCTCAAAAAAGCTTCTGCTCGCGCTAACTAAAGACCTTCGGTTGCACTGAGAGAGAATACGAAAAAAGGGCGGGTCATGTGCGACCCGCTCGATATTCTTCCTTCTTTCGCCGACACCACAGTCGCTATGGTCGGGGCCATCGCCCCAAGTAGCATGGCGTGCGACGGTCAATCCATGCTTCCAGCCCTTCGCGAAGATCCTCCGTGGGAACCATCCGAGCGAACTGCTCTGCTTCAATCAAAAGGCCTTCACTTATGCTTTGGTTGATGCCACGTGTGACAGCGGAGAGAATACTTGCGACGGCCAACGAAGAATGACGGATAATTCGTCCTGCCAATCGATGTGCAGCAGGTAACAGGTCGCAATGCTCGACAACCTGGTTGACCAAGCCCAATTCCATGGCGCGTTGACTGGAAAACGTGTCGCCAGTCAGTAAAAGTTCAAGCGCACGTTTTCGCCCTGCCAAACGCGGCAAACGCTGCGTACCGCCAAAGGTGGGTGGCATTCCTAGATTAATCTCAGGCTTCGCGAAAGTGGCTCTTTCGCTGGCGATGGCCAGTGGCACAGCCTCAGTGATTTCGCAGCCACCACCATAAGCAAGACCGTTGACGGCAGCAACTATTGGCTTTCGAAAGGCCTCAAGCCTTGCAGTCAGCCGTTGACCTCGATGAACGAAAGCCTGCAGGGCAGCATCCGGCCCCTCTGCCACACTCTTTGAGAATTGATGAATGTCACCGCCTGCGGAGAAAGCTCGCTCACCGGCACCCGTCAAAATAACAACGCGAACGCCGTCGTCGACTTCAATTTCGTCAAGTAGTGCAAGGAGGCGATCGATCAGTTCATAGTTCAACGCGTTCAGCTTTTCGGGACGATTAAGCGTGAGCGTTGTGATTGGACCATCGCGATCGACTAATATTGTGCTGCTCATTTCAGTTCCTTTTTTTGAAGCCTTACTGAGCATAAGCTGCCTCAACTTGCGGCTTGTGTATATTCACTGGTCGGTATACATTGTTTCCATGAAAGCGCCGACACCTCCGACTCGGGACCGTATCATCAACGCTGCTGCGAAGCTGTTCTCTATGGATGGCGTGCGTGCCGTCAGCCTTGATGCAGTGGCTGAAAAGGCTGGCGTCACCAAGCGCACCCTCTACTATCATTTCGAAAGCAAAGACGATTTGATCGCCGCATATCTCGATGGAAGAGATTTGCCGAACCAATTGCTTTTCAAGCGCTGGTTTCGCGATATGCACGGCAATATTTCTGAGAAGACACAAGCCTTATTCAACAATCTGGCTAAATCGACAGGAAGCCGAAATTGGCGCGGATGTGGGTTTTTGCGCACAGCCGCGGAACTCGCTAACTTGCCCGGTCATCCAGCTCTCGAAGCCGCCAGGCTTCATAAGAAGAAAATCGAAGCCTGGCTTGCAGAGGAATATGCGTCAGGGAATGTGTCGAGCTGTCCCCAGGCGCTAGCCAGACAAATTGTTCTGCTCATGAATGGCGGTTTTGCACTTGTGATGCTACACCGCGACCCATCCTATCTCGAAACTGCGGGACAAGCCGCGAGAGCATTGATCGAAACGCAACTCTCAACTTAAAATCCAGTGCACAAATTCTGACAGAAGCGTGCAACGAGGCGTTGAAAATTTAAGTAAGCCGCCTCCACGGACGGAAGTCATATCCTCCGAACTGCCTTGCGCAACACGTAAGTAGCGTGAAGTTCGAGCAAAAAGCCCGGATGTGTCCTTTAGTTGAATTTTGCCATTTCCACCTCTGCACCGCGACCAAGGGATATCATCCAGTCCTTTATCTCACGCCGACTGGTGAGCTGACGTCCATAGTGATAACCGAGCTCGCGGCTGAGTTCGCCCCCTCGTCCCAGCTGCTCGTCGGCAAAGGCAACCATGCGCGAATTCGGCCATGCCTGCGGCCGGACCTTAGCGAGGCGCTGGAAAAGAACTTCCGCCGGTTCATCAGAAGCAGCTTGTGCCATGAGAGTGAGCATTGCTGCTGTCGATCGCGACACACCCATATGGCAATGCACTAGAATATGAGCTTCGGTATCACCATCCTTTCGAGACTGGAAAGCGTGACCAAAATTCAGAATTGCTTCGGTATGCTCCTGCGAGGGTAAAATTTGTCCCTCAATATCCGCAATTATATCATGAAAACGCAAAGTCGTGCGCTCATGCGCGCCAAAGTCGGAAAACTCAGTCAGGTCCGGTCGCTCTGGGTCTATTATAGAAAGGACATGCGTAACGCTTTTGTCACTGTGCATCACCAGTTCGTGGATCCCACAGATTGTAAGTTGGGGCGAAAGAAGAATTTTCACAATTGGTCACCATGCAATGTTAATCGGTTGAGAATGCGAGCAATGTCGATGGAGTCAGTGGGCATTCAATCTGTAAATTTTGATGATAACAAGAGGATATAGGGCATTCGTCTTTTTCGGCAGCACATAGGCAATTTCAAGTCTTTCTGGGATATGAACGCGTGCTCGCACGCCTCTAAACGCATAAGCGCAATATACCGCTAAGTTGCACTTTAAGGGATCGCAATTATTGCCCGGCAAGTTAATCCTGCCTTGTCTGGACAGCCAACTTCAACGCCCCGTCAGTTCAAACGGCGATAATCGCCGTGTCAGATGCGATCCTGCCACTAGTCCGCCTCCGGCACCAAAAGAGTGGCTCCTGTTATTATGGCTAGCGGCAAAAGCATTCATGAATTACGCAAACAGCGCCGCATCGTGGCTTCTGAGACATGGAACTCCGCGCCAAACGGATTTTTCCTCCAGATGGCTGGAAAATCATTTTATCGAGCAAAAATTTCACTTAGCCGTAGCAGAGCGTTGCCTGATCTTTCTCTCTAGCACGATCGCCTCGCCCGCAGGGCGCCGCAGACGATCAATCTCTTCATAGCCAAGCGCACCAGCTAGTTTGAGGGACGGAATGTTCGCTTCTCCGATCAGGCAAGCCGTTGGATTGATGTGATGTTCGTCAAACCACCGGTGCGCAGAGATCGCCGCCTCCCTTGCATATCCCCTGCCATGAAACGCGGCCGTTAATGTCCATGTACACTCGATTGATGTGCTGGCGCATCGCCCTAAATCTCTTTCGAACTTGGCAAATCCCATTTTCCCAACAAAGGAAGAGGTCGATTTCTCGATGATTATGAATTGACCGAAGCCTTCCAATGTCCAGTGGCCAATGTCTCGCAGAAACCTGGCCCATGCCTCGGTTCGTGTTAGGACGCCACCAATATGAGCGGTCACAACAGGCTCTTTGAACATTTCATAAAAAGGTTCAAAGTCACCTGCTACAGGCTTTCTTAAGATCAACCGCTCCGTCTCAATCATCAGTAAACCTTCAACATCCCATACCAAACTGTCAGGCGCTCAATTCTAGGTCGCTACGCAACGCCCCTGAGTTAAATGGTATCCTAGCAAATGCGATCATACCGAGGAACACGATCGAGTAGCAGAGCCCCGAAACCATTTATGGATATAAAAACATCTTTCAGGCAGAAACAACCCGACTGTCGCTCAACAGTCCCGCCTCGTCTAATATCGGGTGCGCAACCGATACAACATGCGCGTTGATGCGTTTTAAATCGCGCAACATGTCCAAATGGATAGAACTTGACCGAAGACTTTCGACTTTTCCATCACGAAGTCTCGCAAGATGCTGTTCTGAAGAAAACTTCTCCATCCGCCGCACTTCAATCTTAATCTCCATCAGACGCTTTGCGAGATCAAAATCCCTCGTTGCAATAATGGTCTGAGCCGCACGAAGATTGTCAATCGTCAACTCGAAAAGCCGCGAAAGTTCGCCAAAACCATCCTCTGAGAATTTAAGACCAAGTGCGGCCTTCTTGGCCAAAGCTGGCACCAGACTCTTCTCGATAATGTCGCCAATATGTTCAAGATTGACCGCGTAATCGATGATCTCAACTGACCTTCGGTCATTTTCCTCGCTTAGTTTCTGACGGCCGAGCTGCGATAAATAGACCTTCACTTCCTGATGTAGAAAATCAACACGCTGTTCGAGCGCTGAAATTGCAGCAGCAGCCGAAGGATCATTGCTATGAAATGCCGATGATAGCCGCATCAGCATACGTTCAATCAAATCTCCTATACTCAGAACCTCGCGCGTTGCGCTCGCCAGCGCGATAACCGGAGTGGAGAGTTCCTGAACATCAAGAAAGCTTGGGGCTGTTTCATTCTGTTGTGGCTCTGGAACAAGCCTCACCATTAGCTTTGACACTAGGCTCGACAAAGGCCACGCCAAAACCGCCAGCGCAATATTGAACGCCAAATGCGCATCCACCGGAAGTTTTGCTGGAGAAAATGACGCGGCTGCGGCAAGATCTGCCCCGTACTGAGCAAATGGAAGGGCTATCAAACACCCGGCGGCCCGAACAATCAGATTTCCCAGTGTAACCCGTTTTGCAGAAGCCCCAGCTCCCATTGAAGCAAGAACAGGCGGCACGGCACCACCAAGGTTAGCGCCGAGCACAAGAACAATGATCAGAGCGGGCGGCAAAACACCGGTTGCAGCAAGAGAAAGGATGAGCACAACGGCTGCAAGACTTGACGAAGAAATAAATGCGATCGCGGCGGCGAAAAGAAGCGCGACAGGCCAGGCATTGTCTAGCATGGCGACGAAACTTGCCACGGCCGGAGAGTGGCGAACGGGTTCGGTAGCGATACTAAGCAGATGCAGTGAAAGCAGCATCAATCCGATACCTGTGAGCATGGCTCCAATGCCGCGGCGGTTGCCAGTCCCCTTCTTCGACATGATCATGCCAGTGAGGATGAGGAGAGGCGATAGCCATTCTATACCTGTCGCGACGATCCAAGCCGTGACAGCCGTCCCGACATTCGCTCCCAGAAGAACAATCTGAGCCATATTTTGCTGAATAAATTCACGTTCCACGAACGATGCAACCATGAGCGCAGTCGCTGTGGAACTTTGAAGGCCGATGGTTGCGACAAAACCCGCTACAAACGAGCGGGGTCCGGTGCTTGTTCCTCTCGCAAGACCTGCACGCAGATTGGCCCCAAAAGCACGCTGGACACCATCCTTAACCTGCGCAAGACCGAACAGTAAAAGTGCAACCGCACCGCACAAGTTAATGATGATAATCGTGGATTCCATAAACCAGCTCCGACAGCCCTTGTCATTCAGACTGTTCGCTCAAAATTCGCCTGGGTTCGAACACTCAATCTTGCTTGATGCCAGCCAGATTTTGGGGATCAAGCATTGTCTCGCCGAACCAGTTCAAACGGTTAATGCAAACATTCCCCCGGTCGATCAGGTCGTTGTCGTCACCGGCATGCGCCGCATGGGCTCGGCCGCGTGGGATTATGATTTCGGTGTTCGGTCCAGCGTTCGAAAGCACTTCTGCGCGCGTCCCAATTTTATCACGACCGATACTTGGCTGTACGATCTGTGCCGGCAGCACCTCAGGCAGATTTACGCTCAACCAATGCCCTTCCAGAAAAGTCGCTTCACGCTGCTCAATTATCCGGCGAACGAAATCTGCAAGCCATTTGATGTCGCTTTCTTTTTCCAAAGCCTGTTTAACGCGGGAAAACCCGATCGCCGGAATACCCCAAAAAGTGGCCTCACGCGCGATGCCCAAGGTCCCAGAATAGGCAAGATCCTCAGCGACATTGCGACCATCATTGATGCCGGACAGAACAAGATCGGGTGTCTTCTGTCCGTCAAAGAGCCAGCTCATTGCAGTAACGATACAATCTGCTGGCGTGCCTGAGCAAGCGTATCGGCGCTCTGCGCGCTCAACCATCATAAGCGGTCGCCCGATTGTAATGGATGCTCCCGCGGCGGTCCGCTTACCGTCAGGTGCCACAACCCATACATCGTCACTGAGGTGTTCAGCGACACTAATGAGCCGAGCAAGCCCTGGTGCATCAAATCCGTCATCATTTGCGACAAGAATTCTCATTTCATCTCCATTCAGATCGATAGCTGCGAACCCGACATTGCAGTGGTAACGAGGGTCGTTAGATAAGGCTTTAGTTCTTCAAGTTTGTCGGGCGTACAGGAATGACCAAGCGCAAGGGGCTTGCCGGCATCCCGCCAAAGCTCGAAGTTTTCGGATAGGGTTGGATGGGTGGGAAGGCGGATCCACGTTGCAAGCTTTTTTTCGAGCATCGCCTGCGCCGGGGTGTTGTCCGGTACGTGACCGGTTAGAAGTACAGGCGCACCTTCGCTCACAGCTTGCCGCAAGGATTCTATGGATGGACCCGCACTGCCCATGCCGTCGAATGTCATCAACGGACAGTCCGGTAAAAGGGTTCCTTCATGCCAGTCGGCTGCGCCAGCAAGTTTCGCACGTAAGTTTCGCGCAGTTTCAATTGAAACTGCATCATGAACTTCAATCTGCGCCATCAGCGACGCACGCATGTCTTGATGGATTGCGAAAGGCCCAGGCAAGATCGCCATAAGTTCCAAAGGTTTTCCGGATAACGGCACCGGGATCACCAGCTTACCGCTGTGATCCTTGATGAAGTCTGCAATCTGTCCAATGCGATCCTTGGCGGAGATCGGGTCGCCGCCGTAAGAAGCGTCCAAAATCACAATGTCACATTGAGGCAGCGGATCCATCACAAACACTTCACTGTTTGGAACAACATCCGCACAATAGACAGCACGCTTTGACGCCGTTGTGATTGAAAACCAGACTCCACCTGCAACATGTCCAGACCGACCCGAAGAAACTTCACTCCCACCAATCTGGATGGTTTCTCCTGGCTTGAAGATTTCGATGGCTGCTCCTTTGAGGGGATGCGTCTGCTGATGAGAGGGATCGGCATATTGGCGAAGCATGCCTTCGGCGTCATCGAATGTTTCGCGCGTCATGTAGAACGTACCTTGAAAACCTGACGCACGAAGCCAGCTCAAAGCTCCTATATGGTCTTCATGAGCGTGGGAAATGAATACGGCGTCCAGTCTCGCAACGTCGTGTTCAGCAATTGCAGGGTAGTAGCCCCGCCCTTTGGCGCCCACCTTGATACCCGCATCGAAGAGAAGACGGGAACCACTGCTGATACCAACGCTGGTTCGGCCCTTTTCTCCAAACCCCCCATAGAGATCGATAAGCATTATCTCGTCGCCCCTTGTGGAATGACCCAGCCCGAATTGATGCCGATATGGATCGTTTCGCCTTCCTGTGCGCCGGCAACATCTGCAAGATCGAATGTCAATTCCGTTGCCGGATGACTGACCGGATATGCTTCAATACGAGCACCGCCTCCCCTGTAGATCCGTCGCCGCACTTTGAGTTCAATACCTTTGTCTTGGCGCAGCTCTATATTCTGTGACCGTATACAGATTTTCGCATTCTCACTCGTTGTCTGCCCCGCAGCACAGCGCATGACCGCCTTTTGCCCAAACACTTCGACCGCACAGTGGCCATCACTTTCAGCACTGACAACTTGAGCCGGTAGCACCATGCCATTGGCAATGAACGAGGCAACCATTTCATTCTGGGGTCGTTCATAAAGCTCACGCGGGGTCGCAAACTGAATGAGCTTACCTTTGTCCATAACTGCAATCCGGTCGGCCAATGCCATGGCTTCAGCTTGATCATGGGTGATATAGACGATCGTCGTTCCTGTCCGCTTGTGGAACGACGCAAACTCATCCTCCATCGACGCGCGCAAATGCACATCCAAATTTGCCAACGGTTCGTCAAACAAGACCAAGGAAGGTGCTGCAACCAAACATCGTGCCAGCGCCACGCGTTGACGCTGACCACCCGATAGATTAGCGGGCCGCCTGTCACCAAGACCTGTCAAATCAACCAGGGCAAGCGCTTCTGTTACACGGCGGTCAAGTTCAGGCTTTGCAACTCGCGCGACGCGAAGACTGTAACCGACATTTTCGGCCACCGTCATATGTGGCCAAAGTGCATAGTTCTGAAAGACAATGCCAACCCGACGGTTTTCAGGCGCGACATGCATGTCATTTCCAGACATGACCTTATCGCCAACAAGAATTGAGCCGCTGGTGATTTTCTCAAATCCTGCAATCGCACGCAACAACGTGGTTTTTCCGCAACCCGAAGGTCCCAGAACAGCGACGAATTCACCATTCTTAATTTCAAGCGTCACATCGGAAAGCGCATCGAAGTTTCCAAAGTTCTTTGTGACATTCTTAATATTCAGTCCCGCCATGGCAATACTCCATCAGGCAGACGCCGCGCGAATAGGTTCGTCGACAGCATGAGAAAAATCGTGACCAATATCGTTACAATCGACGTGGCAGCGGCATATGTGGAATCGCCCCCCTGTTCGAACGAAAAGATGACGACACCAATCGTTTCAGAACCGGACGCCCATAATAAAGCGGAGACCGTCAGTTCACTAAACGCAGTCAAAAAGATGAGAACGCCACCCGCCAACGTCGCAGGCGCGACAAGAGGAAAGATGATTGTTCGCAAGCGCATGAATAGACTGGCACCCGCCACCTGCGCTGCTTCTTCCAAAGACCGGTCGATCTGATGAAGTCCGCTCACGGTAGGTCGTAAAGCAAGGACGAAAAACCGGGCGAGATAGGCGTAAAGAATGATCCAGACCGTATTGTAGATGTGAAAGCCAAACAGCGGCAACGGCTTCAAAAACAGCAATAGCGAGGCAATTGCCATAACCACACCTGGCAAAGCGTAAGGCAGCTCCGCGGTCAGATTGAACAGTCTGGTCCACCACCTTTTACGCCACGTCGTGATGTAGGCCAACGGAACAGCAATCAGCACAGCAAAGAACGAAGCCGCAAGAGAGAGGCCAAAGCTATTCAGAAATGCCCGCTTTGTTGCCGCGTGTTCGAAGAGTATGAACTTATAGTTCGACAGCGTTACCGTCTGCCAAGTCAACGGTGTACCGTAAGCGCTCACCAGCGATGTGAGAGCGAGTCCAAAGATCGGCAACCCGAGCACAGCCACGACGAGCAACAACATCACAACTTCAATCCATATACGCCAGCCTCCCAGCTCGAATGGGCTGGCTGGAAGCGATGTCGAAGCAATGCGGTAATCACGCCAACGCGAGACATATTCCTGCGCAACGATCCCAGCAATCGCAATAATGCCGATCAGGGTCGACAAGGTTGCAACATCGCTCAAAACGGCAGGCCCACCACCGCTAAGCCGCTGGTAGATCAATGTGGGAAGCACAAGATAATTTGCAGGAATGCCAAGAAACGCGGGGATACCAAAATTGCCGACACAAGACACAAATGTGAGTGCAGTGGCTCCAATGATCGACGGCACCATCAAAGGAATGATGACAGTCCTAAGGACGGTCATCTTCTTTGCCCCACTACTCAACGCCGCTTCAATAAGCTCACGTGGCAGCTTACGCAGCCCCGCCCGTACGATGAGAAACACGAGCGGTCCGTATTGCACACCAAGAAGGGCAATAATACCAGTGGATGAATAAAGGGGATTACGCGATCCAAGTGGCGGAGCCATGCCGATCATTTTTAGAAAAGGACTGGCCGGGCCAAACAGCTGGAGCCAAGCAAGCGCCGTCACCTGCGGCGCAATCAAAAGCGGCGTTACATATAGAAATATGAAGACCGCACGTCCGCGAATATCGGTCAGGCTCACAAGCAAAGCGACAGATGTTCCCAAGACAACAGCGACAAGGGTACCGAAAATGCCGACATAGAGCGAATTCCAGGTCGCGGTCCATGTGGCTGGAGAGTTGAAAACTCGTCCCATCGCTTCAATTGCTGTACCCTGTGCGGGAACTGCAACCTCAAAAAGTAGTCGCCCCATCGGGAGAAGCGAAAGCAAAGAAACGACAATAATCGTCACTGCGATCAGAGCCTTGTCCCGGCCCTGACCGCTGGTCTCAGCTATTTTCTGCATATGTCTCTCGGTCCTAGCCGCCAAACATTTCTGTGAAGCGCGATTTGTCCGCGTCCGTATTCTTGAGGACCTTCTGCGTGTCTATCGGCATAATTTTTACATTCAGTCCATCCGGCAACCATGCCGGTTTGCCAACAGAGGCTTTGGCTGGGAGATAGCCCTGTATAAGCGCAAGTTCCTGGCCCGCATCAGACAGGATGAAGCGGATGAACTTCTTGGCATCCTCAGCATTTTTGCTTGATGACATGATTGCAACGGGTTCGGTTACCGCAGGGACACCCTCTTCGGGAAAGACAAACTCTACCGGAGAGCCTTTCGCTTTCGCGTTGAGTGCCATGAAGTCAACAAGAATTCCGTAGGGCTTCTCGCCACTGGCAATAGATTTGAGGACCGCGCCATTACCTCGCACACTGACGACTTCGTTAGCCTTAAGGGCGTCGAAAAACTTCCAACCGAGACCATCACTGGCAACAAACCCACTTAAGAGGAATGCTGCGGCCCCTGAATATAGCGGGCTCGGCATGACAACCATGCCCTTGTATTCGGGCTTCTCAAGATCCGCCCAATGTTGCGGCTTCTCAGTTGCGGCAGAATTATATGCGATCCCAGTGGTAATTAACTTGCTGCCGAAATAATACTTCTCTGGGTCAAATGAACCAGGTTCGAAGCCTTCGACGCTGGCTTCAGAAAACTGCATCAACCGTTTATCGGCTTTCAAACTTTCCATGCTAACAGCGTCGGCAATCAGGAGCACATCTGCCTGTGGCGCGCCAGCTGAGAATTCAGCGGCGAGTTTGCTCATGATATCGCTTGTTCCAGAACGATAGACCTGAACATCTACATCTGGATTTAGCTTTCGGAATTCCTCAACAGTCCGCGCTGCATCTGCGTCAGGTTGCGACGTATAAAGCGTAAGCGTTCCAGCGAAAGCCGTCCCCGCCAACATGAGACCTGCAAAACCGGCCGTGAGGATACTCATCCCCAAGGTTATTTTCTTCATTTTATCCTCCCATAGAAACGGCCGTCAGACGGCGTTCCTGTTCCTCCCTTTAACGGGACATTGTTCACGTCCTCGCCACCCATATTAATGTTCATTTGTTCTTTGTCAAATAC
The DNA here is from genome assembly GCF_030268145.1 of Brucella sp. NBRC 12950. Taxonomy (NCBI): domain Bacteria; kingdom Pseudomonadati; phylum Pseudomonadota; class Alphaproteobacteria; order Hyphomicrobiales; family Brucellaceae; genus Brucella; species Brucella sp. NBRC 12950. The sequence goes on along the minus strand of NZ_BSQC01000014.1, from coordinate 149,208 downwards.
ATTTGAACAGTTGACGACAGGGGGCCAGTTTTTGCTATAGATCGTTTGGAGCGAAAGAAACCGGGGAGCTGAAGTGAAAATGGCAGAAAAGAACTGGCCACTGAGGTCCTCCGATCTCAAAGTAAAAACAGTCTGGCTCTACTATGTCGAGGGCATGACGCAGGAGCAAATTGCTGAGAAGCTCGGCGTCAGTCGGGTCAAGGTCATGCGTACGCTTGCGGCTGCTACAACGGAAGGCATCGTTGTGACGCGTATCAATGCAGCGACGGCGCAACAAATCGAGCTTGAGCGTCGGCTCGAAGAAAAGTGGGGACTGGCCTCAGCGATTGTCGTACCCACACCAGAAAATGGCGAGAATTTGGAAAAAGCGCTCGGAAATGCTGTCGCCTCTTATCTCGACCAAGAAATGCAGGACGGAATGACGCTCGCCATCGGGGGCGGCGCAACGCTTTATGCCAGCGTCCAATTCCTTGAACACCGCAAACTTAACAACGCATCCGTCGTAGCCCTCGTCGGAAGCCTTCCGCATTCGAGATGGATCAATCCATCCGTGGTTGCAGCGAGGGTCGCGGAAGTGTACGAGGTCGACAGTTATCAGATCACTGCGCCAGTGATCGTAGACGAACATGGCCTTCGCGACCTGCTCTGGCGACAAACTGAACTTCGCAGTCTCGAACAGCGCGCTGCCCGAGCGGATATAGCCCTTCTAACCGTCGGTGAAGTGTCTGAAGACGCAACAATCTTCCGACATGGCATCGTGCCGTCCGAACTCATCAAGCCACTGCGCGCATCTGGTGCGGTAGCCAATATCCTGTGTTACTTTGTGGATGAAAATGGGCAGCTCGTCGATCATGAGATCAACCAGCGCGTGATGTCGATCGAGCTGGACACGGTGGCAGCCATTGCACGGGTCGTTCTTGCTGCGGGGGGGAAGTCCAAGGTCGCTGCAATGAAAGCCGCACTTAAAATCGTACCCGCCAGCGTGCTTATTACTGACAGTCAGACGGCCGCAGCCCTCCTTGAAGACTAACGGCCATACCTCACATGTCCGGCCAATTGCCTGAAGGAATATGGCTAGACTTTGCGACTACGTAAAAAATCGACGAGTCCCACATGGGTAATTGCCTCAAACTCCTGGGTCGCCTTTTCAAACCGTTGCCGCTGGGCCTGCATCATCAGCAAGACGGCACGCATCTCGGAAGAAACGCCAAAACGTTCCCAGCGTTTGGCTACATGTAGCGGAATACCGGCAGCGCCACAAAAATCAGACACACTGGCATATCCAAGTTCGACCAGAAGCGCTCTTAAATCTGATCCAGTCATCCGATCTTCGATCGCATGGTCGTGAAAACGCTCTGCAACAAGCTGAATATCTCTTGGTGAAGATTCGGCGAGTCGGTTTAATATTCCCCCGACCTCAGTCAGTAGTTTTGACATTTTTCTTTCTCCTCAGCATGCGGCAGAGCTTACCCGGCTCTAGGTGCGTGCTGTGAGCATCGGTTGATTGGTGTCATTAAGCAAGCAATTTCCGGATAAAGGTTAGGCTTTGCCACTCAATCATGAAAACACGCCAAAGGAATAACAGTTTTGCCTGATGAGCAAAGTTGCGGACGGGTGCGTCTTGGGTTTCTTCTGGAACTCACCCCTGAGCGGCAGGGAATGTATAGGCTATAGGTTTGTACAAAAGTATTTATATGATTTGGCGGCTATTTTGGGATTTTTGCGACCGGCTTCGCTGCGTCGCAGCAAAGCCGGGTTTGTTGTAACAGAACTCAAATCATTCTTTATGAAGCTGCTCATACGCAACGCTGTAGTTTTTACCGGTTCGTTCGATCCGCGCGAAACCGAGTTCGCCAAGGTGCATTCCCGCAATCAGCAGATGTTCCGAACTGGCAAAGTCCAGCAGCCTCGTTCGTGTCTCAGCAGCGAGGTGTGCATCCTGGTCGAACGCAATTGACACGACAGGGCGCGGAATCTGAATATCCGGAAAATGAACAATATCTCCCCAGACAAGCAAGTTCTGACAACCAGATTCTAAACGATAGCCAGTGTGTCCGGCGGTGTGGCCCGGAAGCGGCACCGCCGTCATGCCGGGAAGCACCTCACCGGCATCGAAGGTGCGCAGCCGCTCGCGATATCCGTCGAATGCCTGACGGGCCGCGAGAAAATTGCCACGGACGCGCTCCGGAGCACGATTCAGATTCCCGTCATCCTGCCAAAAGGCGACTTCCCGATGGTGGACGACAAGCTCCGCGTTTGCAAAGACGGCTCCTTCTGACGCGTCCATCAGACCCCCGATATGATCGGGATGGGCATGCGTCAACAGGATCGCGTCGATCTCTGAGGGCTGGATGCCCGCGAGCAGCAAATTGGCCTTCAATCGGCCGCCCCATTGCTTGAAGCCGCCAGCACCCGCGTCGATCAGAACCGTGCGGCCACCTCCGCGCACCAGATAGCAATTAATATGGATCGAGTTGCGATCCGCTATCCCTGCTTTTCGCTGCATGCGGGAGGCATCGCCCGGATCAATATTCGCAAGCAAATCGAAACTGGCCTGGAGATAGCCGTCGCTCACGGCGGTGATCGTTATTTCACCAACCTGTTGGTTGGGTAATGTAAGACTAGACATGGTTCTTCTCCAGGCACCGGCTAATTTCGCGCGTGGATGCTCGACGCTTCATAGCCAAAGCAGCGGATGCGCGCGGTGAGATCAGTGTTACGTCGTATGGCGTCGTCCAGCCGTTTTATGAACTGCGCCATGACTAAGGACGTCCGAAATGGCCCAAGTCGGTATTGGATTTCTGCGAAGGCCGGGCGCCCTCGACCGTGCCGGACAGGGACATAGATGATATGCACATTCTCCAATGCGGCTCGGAGAATGCCGGTACAAAGTTCGGTGCATTGCTCCGTGAGGTCTGCAAGGGTTTCGTCCGGCGGCATCCTGTCTGCGGGAATGAAGATTGTGACATTGGGCATCGGTGCTAGCCCGCCTTTGCCAAAGCGGCGTTGCGGTCATTCGTCAACTGCGCTGTTATAGGGGCATAGGCATGAACGCCTTGCGGCAGATGCTCGATGCCAGGCGCAACGCTGTGCTCCACCTTGGCAAGCCAGCGGTATTCCGGAAACTTCTCCATAGCGACTGCACGCATCGCATACGGAGTGAGACCCAGCCGGATCAAAGGTTCGGGGCCTTCTGCGCTCATCGCCAGATATTCGCCCTCACCAATGGCTGGCGCGCGCTCGACGCCGCCATAGAGGTTCCGGTGCCAATCGGTGATGTGCCGCTGCCAGCGCGCGAAATTACCACCGCCCTTCCGGCGATATTCGTCGCCCGTCAAAATATCGAGGCCCTCAATCGAATGAAGGGCAAGATAGACAGGACAGCCACCGCTTAGCGCTTTGAAACGCTGCGAGGTTTGGAAACCGCTCACCGAAATGAGGGCTGGCAGCTTCTCCTTGCTGTAAAAGTCGTTCCATTCTTCTTCGCTGGCCGGATCGGCAAAGCTACATTCCACCGTATAGATCATTATCGCATCGCCTTTTGCCGGAAAACTGCTGCTTCCAGTCTTGTTATTCATTGATATTTCATCACTATAATCCGAACAGGATCGCTGTTATATCGACAATGGGTCATGCTTCAGTGATCTAATATCAAGGTGGCGGTGACAGAATGCTGAACCGTCATGTCGGGAGCCCTCATGCGCCGCAAGATTCCCAGCAATTCCGCACTCATTGCGTTTGAGGCTTCGGCTCGTCATGGCAGCTTCGCTCGTGCCGCTGACGAACTGGCCCTCACCGAAGGTGCGATCAGCCGCCAGATCGGCCGGCTAGAAACATTCCTCGGTGTCACACTGTTCCAGCGGGTCGGCAATCGCGTTCGGTTACTGCCGAACGGAGAGCGTTATGCGCTTCAGGTTCGTGAGACGCTGGACAGGTTGGAACGAGACAGCCAATATCTGATAGGACAGCCACGCGACGGCGCGAGCCTCGACATCGCAACCATCCCGACCTTTGCAACGCGCTGGCTTATTCCACGATTGGTACGGTTTCGCGAAATGCACCCGAACATCACTGTGCATCTTGCAGAACGGTTGGAGCCTTTTGTGCTTGCGGGAAGCGGGTTTGATGCCGCAATCCATTTCGAGCACCCCGCTTGGACTGGGATGAGAACGCAGCGCCTGTTGCGTGAGACGCTGGTGCCAGTCTGCCACCCAGCTCTTGTTAGCAGAAGCAAAGGCTTAGCATCCCTTGATGAATTGCCTCGCCTTCATCGACGGCAAAACCCGGATGCCTGGCAACGCTACGCACAGGAAACGGGGATCGCGCTCACCAATCCAGCAGTTGGCGCGCGTTACGATCTTCACTCGATGCAAATCGAAGCTGCGTTGGCCGGTATCGGCGTCGCGCTCGTCCCGCGCCTCTATATTGAAACCGAGTTGGCGGAAGGTCGCCTGGTCGCGCCCTGGCCGGACGGCCGGTCGATCTCCAAGACCTTCTGCATCGTCTTGCCGGAGCCGATCCGTTTGAGTGAGGGGCCGGTGCAACTTTTTGCCAATTGGCTTATCGAAGAAGCTCGATCATCCGATCCGATGACAAAGAAGCCATACGTTTGCACGAACCTGTAAGAACGTCCGCTACCTATGTAGGTTTTCTGCTCCATTGCTGTTCCGACCCCATTTACGGCCAAGGATGTATGAATAGCAAATTGCACCGCGATGGAGGTCAAAAAAAGAGGGCCATCGGAAACCGAGGCCCTTTAAATTTAGAAGGTTAAACCTTCAGAGGGGAACAGCTGGACGCGGAAATGGGAGGAACGCGCGTCACAGCTGATGGTCTTATGCCCAAATAATAATCATTTTGCATCTGTTTTTTGCACATCTCAGCTATGATCTACATGCATGGCTGACCCACGCCGGCATGTGACACCGCATTGACGATTTTCGCTTTCAAAGCGTTATCATTCCTTTAGTGCAAATTGTCTTTTTCAGATCGAAAAGACCACCCGCGAGCGAACACAAAACTGCGCAATTGCGAAACTGGTGCGTCAAGTGTGGTGGGCTTATCAGATATACTCTGTCCGCGTCACGACGGCAGCTTTGACTGGTCGAGATCAGGGCAACCCTTCCCTTTCAGCAAGTCATTGAAACGCGGCCAGTCAAGCTGTCCGGTTGCATTCCTCTCATTGATTGATCGTTCTCGTTCTGCATGTGCTCGGCATTTTATCAGCAGTGCATCGACCTGATCTGCAGGTATGGCGACGACGCCATCCGCATCACCTAAAATAAGATCGCCGGGCATCACCTGTAGACCCGCGCATGCGATCGGAACATTCACCTCGCCGGGACCGTCCTTACTTGGGCCGCGATGCACGTTGCCCTTTGCAAAAGCCGGCATTCCCCCCTGCTTCCATTCAGCAACATCCCTCAAGGCTCCATCGATAACGAATCCACCAATCTTGCGTGCTATTGCCGTGGTTCGCATTAAGCCGCCTATAACCGCTGTCGAAAGATCGCCACCGCCATCGATGACGATAATATCTCCCGGTTCCGCCATCATCATTGCCAAATGCACCATGAGATTGTCGCCGGGCCTGATTTTGACTGTTATAGCGGGACCTACCATCGTTACCGCTTCATCGCCGTGATAAGCGCGGAGCTCCCTGGCGCCGGTATGACGACCCATACTGTCGCTGGCGTGAGGAACGGGTACAGTACGATAAGCTTCAATCAAATCGCGTGAAAGGGTTGAGACGCGTGGATTGACCGTGAAGCCAGTCGGCCACGTGGATTGCAAGGGCTTCGGATTGAAAGACGTGTTCATGATACCTCAAGCTACAAAAGTGGACGGACGGTGAAGCACGGCAGAATTGACGAGAAGCCGCTCCTCGATTTTGCTCTTGATCAGCATATCGACCACATTTTGTGCAGCGCTGACCGCAACGCTATCGAGTGCCATATCAGTGCTCCCGCCCATATGCGGTGACAAGACGATGCCATCGAGAGTTTTAAACGGATGATCGGCAGACAGGGGTTCGTGGGTGAATGTATCGATCCCCGCTCCGGCCAGATGACCTGACCCGACGGCCTGCGCCAACGCTTCTTCAACGATGAGACCACCGCGCGCTGTATTTATGAGGATTGCGCCTTTCTTCATGGCAAGCAGCCGCTCGGTGTTGATCATTCCAGCGGTCTCTTCGGTCAGCGGGCAATGAAGACTGACTACGTCACATCGCGAAAGAAGTGCATCGAGGGATTCAGCCCATTCGACATCGTGAGCCGCTCTGCTACCAACATGGGGGTCGAAAGCGACGACGTGCATTCCAACAGCCTTCAGGATACGGGCCACAGTCTGGCCGATTGCGCCGAAGGCGACGATGCCGACCGTCCTGCCAGATAGCTGCAGACCCGTGGTGGAGCGTGGCCAGGCGCCGGCCCTTGTTTTCGCATCGAGAATTGGAATGCGGCGCGCGACCGCGAGCAGCAGTGCCAAAGTGTGTTCCGCGACAGATTGGCCGTTGGCGTTGTCAGCAACCAGGACAGGTATACCCCGTTGCGTGGCGGCATCGACATCAACATTGTTGTAACCGACACCATGACGCGCAATTATGCGGAGCGCGGACGCGTCCTCAATCATTTCTCGGGTTAGTGGGAGTGTTCGAGAAATCACCGCATCGATTGGTCTAGAGCGCAAGATTTCGGAAAGCTCATCCTCGGTGTCGTCAATTAGAAACGACACTGAACAACCAGCCTCCTCTAAAATGTCTATCCCGGGCTTCGCCAGCGTTTTCGCGGTCATCAGGACCTGAAGTCCCATGATTTTTCTCCTCCTACGTTGTCATGTCGGAGAAGTTGACACCGTAAAAAGATCACGGTCCAATGCATAAAGTTTCAAAACTAATAACTATTAGGAATTAATCGACACGCGTAATAGCTCATTTGACGAAGTCGGTATTATAACTGTTCAGCCATTGCCTCTACAATCTGGTCGACGAGCATCTGGCTCGCCACGGGAATATAGCTATCCTTTCTTGTGAATATTCCAAAATTCCGTTGCCAAGTGAGCTCGGGAAAGGGAAGTTCAATCAGATGCGCTCCTCCAGTCGTGCGCGACAAATTCTGGCGAGAGGTAAAGCTCAGCAACTGGGTGCGGGCAATAAGTTTCGGCATCAGTGGGAGTGAGCTGATCTCAACCTGCACCTGAGGCAGCGGCAACGACAACCGCATGAAGGTTTCCTCGAGCCAAACCCGTAGGCCGACGCTGGATTGCGGCAATATCCATTTGAAATTCTGCAGATCACTGAGCTCAGTCTTGCGGCTTGCCAGTGGATGATCCTTGCTGGCAACGATCACGACGTGATCCTTCATGAGTGGCTGACACTCAAATTCCTCAGTCTCGTAAATCGGACTGATGACGATATCGAGTTCGTCCCTGCGCAAGCCATCGAGCAGGAAATCCGTCATACCTACGGTGAGCTTCATTGTGACGTTCGGACTGTTAATCGTCAGATCGTGAAGAATGTCCGGCATCAGAAATTCGGTGATGGTCGCGACGACGCCCAGTCGCACATGTCCCCGAATACCGTTGACGTAGTCATGAATTTCGCGTTGGGTTTCGTCGATCGACTGAACGATCTGTCGCGCCCTTCTGATTAAAACGTTGCCCACGCTCGTCGGTACAATCAATCGCCCCTTGCGCTGGAAGAGTGCAGTGTTAGCCTCTTCCTGCAAACGGTTGATGCATTTGGTCAAGGCCGGCTGGGTAATGCCCAGTCGTTCCGAGGCCATTCGCAAATTGCCACATTCACTGATGGCAATGAGATACCGCAAATCTCGTTCATTCATTGCACCAATTCCTGCCAGTTATTAGTTTTGGAATATTATGCATTGGACGTAATCATTTCTTTCGCGATACGCTTTTCTCCATCACAATTCAAGTGAGGCCTTTCGCCCGCTTGGGTGAAGATAACATCGGTTGGGAGGACCGAATGAAAATGTTCATAAAGAATATCGTCGCGGTTGCGGCGGCCGTCACCTTGTCGTGGACGGCAACCAGCGCACAAGCCAAAGAAATTCGGATTGCCGGAGGCGTCGGCGTTCTATTTGCCCCGATCCATATCATGAAACAAGCTCAGCTGGTCGAGAAACACGCCAAAGAGTCCGACGCTGATTTTACACTGAGTATGTTAAGTTTTCCCAGCGGTAGTGCCGTGAACGACGCCTTGCTGTCCGGCAATGTCGACATCGTCGCCGCCGGTGTTTCCAACGCTTTGTTGCTGTGGTCGCGGACAGGCGGTGACATCAAGGCACTTGCCGCAGTCAGTGGCACGAAGAGCGTTCTCGTCTCCAAAGATCCTAATGTGAAAACGCTCAAAGATTTCAAGGATACAAACCGCATTTCAGTGACGTCGCTAAAAATATCCAACCAAGCCATCTATCTTCAAATGGCCTTGGATAAAGAGTTTGGCGATCCGAAGAAATTCGATCCAATGATGGTACAGCTCGGATTTGCGGACGGCGTCCAGTCGATGTTGAACCCGAAGGGCCCTACGGATGCCATGTTCGCGGGCCCACCATACTACCAGCAGCTTCTAAAACAGCCTGACTTTCACGCCGTGTTGACGACACTCGACGTCGCCGGTCCCACCACCAATCTGCTCGCCTTTACGACAAGCACCTATCACAATGACAATCCCGAGGCGATCAAAGTGTTTCTGGCCGCCCTGGCCGACGCGCAACAGATGATCAATGACGATCCGAAGAAGGCAGCAGAGCTTTACCTTCAGTCGACCGGAGAGAAATTCACCGTCGATGAACTCGCAGCGATGTTCGCTGAAGAAGGAAATATTTTTCAATCTTTGCCCCTCGGCGTTCATCAGACAGCGGCCTTCATCGCAAAGATCGGCCTGATCAAGCACAGTCCCGAGAGTTGGAAGGACTTTTTCTTCGCCGATCTCCACAATGTCCCGGGCGCTGACGCCGCCAATTGAGGCCGCAGCCTGCACGCGTCCTGATCTGTGAAAGTAGAGGCCACAATGAACATGATAACTGTAACTGAACGCAAATTTGCAGCGGAAGCTCAACCTTCCCGGCCGATCCTCGATGTCGATAATGTCACTTTGCAATACATCGCCGGTCAATTGTCCATCATGGCGACTTATCAGGTCAGCGCTCAGGTTTATAAAGGCGACCGCTTCGTTCTCCTGGGGCCGTCCGGTTGCGGCAAGTCGACCCTGTTGAAAGCGATCGGCGGCTTTCATAAGCCCTCCCATGGCGAAATCCGCTTGAACGGGCGCAAGGTGACTAGTCCTGGTCCAGACCGCATGATGGTATTTCAAGAGTTCGACCAGCTCTTGCCATGGAAGACGGTTGTGCAAAACGTGATGTTTCCTCTGCTCGAAACCGGCAAGCTCCGCAATCGCAAGGAGGCTGAACAACAAGCTCGGCATTATCTTGAAAAGGTCAATCTGACCAAATTCGCAGACAATTATCCACATATGCTGTCGGGTGGCATGAAACAGCGCGTAGCAATCGCGCGCGGCATGGCGATGGAGCCAGATATTCTGCTGATGGATGAACCGTTCGCAGCGCTCGACGCGCTGACACGCGTGAAGATGCAGGACGAATTGCTCGAACTTTGGGACGAAACGCAATTCACCGTGCTGTTTGTAACGCACTCAATCGCCGAGGCCATCAAGATCGGCAATCGCATTTTGCTGATGTCTCCACATCCCGGTCAGGTGAAAGCGGAGCTCAACGGACTTTCGCGCGCCGAGCTCGGGACACCCAAAGCAGCGACACTTGAGCGCGAAATTCACGAAATGCTGTTTTCCGACAAAGCGACTACGGAGGTAAGAAACCATGGCTGATGTCAGCTCATCCCCCGTCCACAATTTTCGCCCGGAAATTCGTCGCGACGTTGCGGACGCAGATTTTCACGGCATTGTTGAACGCCGTTTGACCTTCGTCGAAACGCTCTATGCGTCCGGCCCAGTCCGTAAGCTTGTTATACTTCTGGTTCTAGCAATGATCTGGGAGATTTATGGGCGTAGTGTTGGAAACTCTTTACTCTTTCCAACATTCAGCGAAACGGTATCTGCACTGTGGACTGGTATTGCAAGCGGTGAACTACTTCAGCGTGTGTGGGCGTCGCTTCAAGTACTGCTCATCGGCTATGCCATTGGCATCCTTGCAGCAGCTGCGCTGACACTCGTCGCGATCGGCACGCGTATTGGCGAAGACCTGATGGTGACGCTGACCGCAATGTTCAGTCCGCTCCCTGCGATCGCGCTACTGCCGCTTGCCCTCATCTGGTTTGGTCTTGGCGCATCCAGCCTCGTCTTCGTGCTCGTTCATTCGGTTCTCTGGGCCGTTGCACTCAACACCTTTTCTGGCTTCCAGTCGACATCACGGACACTGCGCATGGTCGGACGCAATTACGGGCTAAAGGGTTGGCGCTTCGTCAGCCGCATCCTGATCCCTGCGGCCCTCCCAAGCATCGTCACCGGCCTGAAAATCGGCTGGGCCTTCGCCTGGCGCACGCTGATCGCTGCCGAAATGGTCTTCGGCGTCAGTTCCGGCCAGGGCGGTCTCGGCTGGTTCATCTTCCAGAACAAGAACATGCTCGATATTCCCGCCGTTTTTGCCGGGCTGCTCAGCGTCATTTTGATCGGCCTCTTCGTGGAAGGCGTTTTGTTCAAGTTACTGGAAGACCGCACCGTGCGGCGATGGGCAATGCAAGGCTGATCCTTCCAAACACATCTTTCTATTCATAAGGAGAACACCATGAATACCAACGTCGCGCGCGCTCATTTTGTGCCCGATCAGCAGGACTTGATTGAGACCGTCGCCGCCTATTTTCGTTCAGCTCACTGGAACAGGGCGATCGAAGTACTGAGCATTTCCGACGAGCCTATCTATCATGCGCATGTATATATTGAGACCCAGTTACATCCGATGAGTCTCGAAGAAATCGTCAAAGGCTATTTCGCAAAGATCGGCCGACCGGTGCATCGCAAGATCGAGATTTTCACATCTGGCCAAGTGGCCGATTCCGGTTCGATCCACGGTATCGAACCCAAAGGCATGCCGCATTTTGACCTCTTGTGGAAATATTCACCCGATACGGTGATCGGACCGGCAAAGAGGGAACAGAATGTCGAATACTGGGGCAAGCGATACATGGAGGAGTTCTACAAGAAGTATCCGTTCAAGACCTCGCTGACCCAACAGGAACAGGCAGAACTCGAAGCTTATTTCGAAACTGAGGCTTTCAAAAAATATTGCGAACTCAACGAACACCGCGATGTGGTACATATTCACGCCAATGTGGAGACGTCCGTGCATCCCGACTTAATCCGCTCGGCCGCTTTGAAAGCGATGGCTAAACGCGGATGGGAAGTAGAGGAAGCGGTCCCCGTCGCGTTCCAGATGCGTGGGCAAATGCATGGCAAGGTCGTCTTCATCGCCAATAAGCCGGAGAAAATCTTCGACATTGCATGGGCTTTCAATCCTGCCGTAACGATGATCCCAAGCACACGCTATTGGTTGACCACCGAAAGCCCGACCTACGATGCGCGCACGATGCACGAATTGCCCCTCCTTCTCAAGCGCGATCCCTACCGGCTGCTTTCGCTGCGCGAGATCGAAGCCGTAGTCGCGGCCATCTGATCAAAAGAACACCAAAGGATCTATCGATGAATTCGTCTTATTTTTCTTCCGCTGCCGGCCAGAACGGCAGGGTTATCGCAGCGCGCATCCATCCAGATCGCGACGTTCTCCAGTCTATCGAAGAAGTCTGCCTGAAGCACGGCGTGACTTGCGGCCAGATAACGACCACCATTGGTAGCCTAAAGAAAGTGGCTCTCCATTATGTAAGCCGCGTCAAACCCGACCCGAAGCTCGGTTACACCACGCAGCTTCTCATGGAGGGCCCCTTCAGTCTTCTGACCGGTCAGGGGCTTGTCTCGCCAGGCGATCAGCCAGGTCGACTGAACATACACTATCACGCCGTCATAAGCGGCGAGAACGATGTCATCTACGGCGGCCATATTGAGCCCGGCACCATCACTCTAACAACGCTCGATCTCTTCATCGTCGAGGTACACGGTGTCGACATCGTGCGCGGACGTGATCCCGAAACCGGGGTGATCGTCACCACAATTCAGACTGCAGCCGCTTAAGGAAATGCTAAATGAAAGTCTTCATCACCCAGTCATTCGAGCAAGAGGCCATTGACCTGCTGGAAAATGCAGGAATCGAGGTCGTCTGCAGCGGTGTCAGCCGTCCGCTCACGCGCGAGGAGTTTCTCGACGGGATAAGCGACGCCGACGCGGTCATCTTCGTCTGGCACACCGAAATACTCGACAAGGAAGCGTTCGACCATGCGCCGAAACTAAAGATCGCCGCCCGCCGCGGCGTTGGCTACGACAATATAGATATTGGTGAAGCCGAGAAGCGCGGCGTGGAGGTTACCGTTACACCCGTCCACACCCATACGATCGCTGATCTCACCTTCGGTTTGATGATCAACGCAGCTCGAAAGCTCCATCACGCCGACGCATTCGTTCGCTCGGGGCAATGGACGGAAGCAGGAACGTGGGTAGCACAACGTTTCATGGGCTATGACGTTTCCTACAAGACTATTGGTATCATCGGCTTCGGCAAGATCGGCAAACATATGGCAAAGCGCGCAGGCGGTTTCGATATGAAAGTGCTCTACCACGACGTCATGCGTCAACCGGCCGCCGAAGCAGAACTTGGCGCGACTTACGTGTCCCTTGATGAGCTTTATGCGCAGGCCGATTTTATTTCTGTCAATTGTGCATTAACGGAACAGACACATCGCATGATTAATCGAGAAGCGATCGCAAAAATGAAGGACACCGCCGTGATCGTGCTCTCTGCACGCGGCGGCATTGTCGACGAGGAAGCGCTTTATGAAGCACTTTCGACAGGCAAGCTCGGCGCCGCTGGTCTCGATGTCTTCGAGGAAGAACCCGTCTCACCCGATAATCCGCTCCTGAAACTAGAGAATACAGCGTTCTCGCCGCATCTAGGGACCAGCGTGCTTGAAACAAGAATACGCATGGCAACGACTGCTGCGGAAGATGTCGTTCGCGTTCTCAATGACCAACCACCTCAATTTTCGCTCCTTCGCCGCGCAAGCTGAACACTGCGAGCTGGCTTGCCGGTATCCGCGTGAACGGCTGCGCCCCGAGCGGGTGGTATTGTAGCTTGAACTAAGGCTGCGGTCTCACCCACGTAAAGTGGAAGCGACCGCAGCAATACTCCGTGAATTCACGTTCAATCACATGACACAACTTAACGCAAAGCGGCAGCACCAATCAAACTTGCAGCATATGATGTAAGTCAAGATCGCGTCGGTATCCGCCAAAAAAGATACCCAACACATGGGAAGAAACGTTGGAACATCAATATCGATACCGTCCGCGCGATTAACTGTTTCATCGTCCCTTCTTTGATCCAAAACCCAGTCATGCCACCCTATCGCACGTGTCATATTCCCTCTCTGAAAAACTGAAGCGACTAGATTAGTGACGATTGTTCTCATTGCCGCAACGACCACCACCAGTTCGGGAGTGACAATAAACCTATCGCCCCGGGCCGTTCCTGGTCTGTATGAAATTCATAAACATGATCACAAAAAGCGAAACCGAAATAACGATAACCGAAACAGCGGATATGGTTGGATTGACTTCCGTCGTAACACCGTCCCACATCATTTTTGGCAAGGTTGCGGTGCGCGAACCAGAAACAAAAATCGCAATCAAAACCTCGTCAAAGGACGCGATGAATGCCAGAAATCCACCGGCCAAAATAGCATTGCGAAGCAACGGAAACTGAATGAACCGGAACACATTCATTGGCCCTGCCCCCAGACTACGACCAGCCGATGCCAGATGGTGATCGCGAGCAGAGAGAGCCGCACTAACCGTAATGACTACGTAGGGTAGGCCCAATACCATATGCGCCAACGCCAGCCCCATTTCAGTGCCGATGAGACCGAGTGCCGAATAAAGCTGGTAAAGCCCAAGTGCAAAAATAATATTCGGTATCAACAGCGGCGACAGCATAAGCCCCGTCATAAGATAACGCGCGAGCCTGCTCATACGGCTCATACCCAGTGCTGCAAGCGTCCCCAGAACAGCCGCTCCGAGCGCTGCGGCGCACGCAATGCGCAAACTGCGCAAAGTCGCTTCGACCCAGGCGGGACTGCCAAGATAGGCCTGATACCATTGCAGCGAATAGCCCGGAGGTGGAAAGGTTAGATAACGTGCCGAACTGAATGAAAGTGGAACAAGGACAAAAGTCGGCAAGACCAGAAACAAGAGCACCAGCAACGAATAAATGACAAGAGCCCAGCCTGATGTCCCAACCGAGGCGACACCGCCCACTCCGTTGCGCCGGTCGCCAGTTTCAATGAATCTGGCATAGGCCACACATAGAACGAGGCACGCGAGCAAAAGAACCATCGAAATTGCCGAAGCAAATCCGACATTGAGTAATTTACTGACCTGTTGATCGATGAGTTGCGCAACAAACAGGTCTTCGCGCCCGCCAAGCAAAGCCGGAATGATATAAGAACCGAGCGACGCCACGAAGGTGAGCGTGCTTCCTGCAACAATGGCCGGAAACGACAAAGGCAGATAAATGCGTACGAATGCCGGAATGGGCCGCGCACCAAGCGAACGGGCTGCAGTCACCAGCGAAACGTCTATGCGTGATAATACGGCATAAAGTGTCAGGATCATTGCCGGAAGCAGAATATGCACATTGCCGATGATCGTACCCATCGTTGTATAGGAGAGCGTCAACGGTTTCTCGATAAAACCGAGATTTATAAGCAATGCATTAATAACACCACGTTTTTGTAAAATGACTGTCCAAGCGTAAGTTCTCACAAGTGCACTGGTCCACAATGGGATCAGAATGAACGCAAAGGCGATGGTCCGGCGTTTGGTAACCAATCGCGTTAGCCATATGGCGACCGGATAGCCAAGGATGAGACAAATTAGCGTGACTAGAGCCGAAATGCGGAAAGTAATGACAAAGGATTGCCAGTAGATCTGCGTGGAAAACAGGCGCACATAGTTCTCGTACCACGCCTCCTGCGACGCGAAACTGCGCAAAAGGGTCTGCACGATCGGGCCGAAATATATGAAGATCAGCAGAAAAAGTGCCGGAACGCACAGAAGAAAGGCATAGCCTGCGGCCTTGCGTGTCTTAAGATATTGAAGCAGGGTTTGTTCACCGCCCCTTGCCGTCTTTGAAAGACAGGCCGCAAAAAGATTGCTCATTGCGGCAGCTCATGTGCGTTGCGCTCGGCCCAGCCAAGCTGAAGCGTTTGGCCGATATCGAGACAATCGGGCACGTCCGCTTTTTCGAGCCTTGCTGCAATCGCGTTTCCCTGCGCTTGCAAAGAGACAATATAATGCGTGCCTTCATATATAATCGCCTGTACCTGAGCCTCGATCCGGTAATCGCACTGCAATGCTCGTTCCCCGGCGCGGATATATTCCGGGCGGACCAGCATGGTACCTGAACAATTTTTCCCGAAAAGCGCCATTGGCATGAGATTGGCCTCACCAATAAATTCGGCAACGAAGCGATTTGCCGGATGCTCGTAAACATCCTGTGGCGAGGACAATTGCGAAATCCGCCCCTCTTCCATCACCGCAATCCGATCGGACAAGGCTAGCGCCTCGCTCTGATCATGCGTAACATAGATGACGGTCAGTCCGAGCCTTTGCTGCATGAGTTTGAGTTCGGTCTTCATATGTTCACGCAGCCGCTTGTCGAGCGCGCTTAGTGGTTCATCCATCAACATGATCGCGGGGCCAAATACCTGCGCTCTCGCCAAAGCAACGCGCTGCTGCTGTCCGCCTGAAAGCTCCGATGGATAGCGGGCGGCGAAGCTCTCGAGCTTGACAATGGAAAGCGCTTCTTCAACACGCCTCTTGCATTCATCGCGCCCGACGCCACGCATCTTCAACGGAAAGGCGACATTCTGTGCGACGGTCATATGCGGAAAAAGTGCGTAATTCTGGAAAACCACCGCTATATCCCGCTTTTCAGGCGGAAGATGTGAAATATCTTGGCCACGCAGCATAATGGTACCGGAGTCGCTCTGCACGATACCGGCTATAATGTTGAGCATGGTGGTTTTGCCTGATCCGCTCGGCCCGAGCAGAGTCAGGAACTCACCCTGCCGGACATCGAGATCGACATCGCGCAAAATTGAGGTTGAACCGTAGCTTTTATTCAGCTGTCTGATCTGAATAATATTGGTGTCGTCGAAGGGGGGCACGACTGTCGTCCATATTTCCAAGGGATTGAGTAGGAGGGCATCGCCCTCCTACTAGACCATTTACTTAAGCAGCCATTGATTGAAACGTTCGCTGACTTTTTCAAAGTTTTGGGACCACCATTGTGGGTCCGTTTTCACAGCTTGTGCCTGCAATTGCGGTGAGGTAGGCAATTGCGCATCATCAGAAATAAATTCGAAAGCTCGCTTGTTGCTTGGTCCGTAATCGATCAGCTTTGAAAGCTCGGCCTGGCGTTCTGGTTGCGAGACGAAGGCGATGAATTTTACAGCTGCATCCTTGTGCTGCGAGCCGCGCGGGATCACCCAAGATTGCGAGGTCTGAAGCGCTTGTCCCCAGTTCACATCCACGGCGGCACCATCGCGCTTGGCCTTTTGCACGCGGGCATTGCCGGCGGCTGAATAAGCGACTTCGCCATCAACAAGCAGTTGCTCGGCCTTACCTGCCGTTTCCCACCAAACCTGAATATGCGGCTTGATTTTGTCGAGGCTGGCGAAAGCTCTATCCACATCAAGCGGATATAGCTTGTCTGGCGCAACACCATCGGCCAAAAGCGCAATTTCCAGCGTATTAATGGGCCGCTTGTTTAGCGTGCGGTCGCCGGGGAATTTGTCAACATCCCAAAATTCCTGCCAGGATTTTGCTGACTTTTCCGGATCGATTGATTCCGAATTGTAGTTTAGCGTCGTTGACCAAACGATACTAGGTACCGAGTAATCACTGATTAGGCTCGCGTCGAAATCCTCGCTCTTGATGCCAGCCGCCGCGTGGTCGAACTTTTCAAAAAGATTGAGTGTCGAACCGCGATAGACGAATTCCTGATCGACATCAACAACGTCCCATTCGACGTTTCCGCTTTCCACCATCGCTTGAAACTTTGCAGGGTCAGATGGGGACTGTTCTACAATCCTTATGCCGGTTTCCTTGGTGAACGGCTCAAAAAAAGCCTTGCGCTGCGCCTCCTGATAAGAGCCACCCTGCCCCACAACAACGAGGGTTTCATCGGCCCGGGAACCAGTGCTTAAAAGTGTCGAGCTTGCCATCAGAACGGCCGTAAAGACCAAGGTTCTGCGATTGATTGATGCCATGATCAATATTTCCTGACTATTCTGCAGCCGTGATGGCACGCGTGTTTGAAGAGGGGTGGGAAGGCCGTTCCAGACCAAGATTTTCGCGCAGGCTCTGCCCCTCATAATCGGAGTGGAACAGACCGCGGCGCTGCAATTCAGGGATCAGGAGATCGAAAATATCTTGCAGGCCTTCGATGAAATAAGGCGGCATGATGTTGAAACCGTCACATGCCTCTCCCACAAACCATTCCTCGATAAGATCCGCAATTTCCTCCGCGGTTCCAACAATCTGCCTGTGACCGCCCGCGCCGGATGTCTCATATAATTCCCGGATGGTGAGGCCCTTGGCGCGTGCTGCATCAAGCTGCGCCTTGATGGATTTGATACCGTTTGTTTCTGGAAGGTCGGGGATTGGCCCATCTAGTGGGTAGCCCGACATGTCACCGAATTTCGGCTCCAACATCGCATAAACCACCGCCGGATGGATCAGCGATCGCAATTTCTGGTGCCGCTCTTCTGCTTGCGCGCGCGTACGACCGATGATTGGCAGGATTCCCGGCAAGACTTTCACTGAATCGGGATCTCTACCCACCGCACCAAGGCGTGCCTTCAAACCTTCGTAGAAATGACGCGAACTGTCGAAACTCTGCTGCGCCGTATAAACGAGATCAGCCGTCCGTGCCGCAAGTTGCTGGCCAGGCTCCGATGACCCTGCCTGAGCGATTACCGGAAAACCCTGAATGGGACGGGCAACATTGAGTGGCCCTTTGACCGAAAAGAACTCGCCCTTATGGTTTGGAATGTGAAGTTTTGAAGGGTCAAGATATTCTCCCGATGCCTGATCGCGCAGGAAGGCGCCGTCCTCCCAACTGTTCCATAGTTTGAAGACGACATCGACAAACTCACTGGCGCGACGATAGCGCAGGCCATGCTCAAGCGAATGGTCGAGATTGAAGTTCTTCGCTTCTGCCTCGCTCCACGAAGTCACCACATTCCAGCCCACACGCCCCTTGCTGATATAGTCGATTGACGCATATTTGCGGGCAACCGTGTAAGGCTCATTATAAGTGGTTGAAGCCGTGGCGATAAACCCGATATGCTTGGTGCCTGTCGATAGTGCTGAGATCAGCGTTAAAGGTTCGAACTGATCAACTTTACCGATGTAGCGAAGAGCTTCTGGTTGATCGCCGCCCTGCCGGACAGCAGCGCCATCGGCGAAGAAGACGAAGTGGATTTTCGCAGCTTCCGCGCGTCGCGCGAGGTCCTGCCAGAAATCTATATCCAATGACGAATCCGCTGGGGCGCCCGGATAGCGCCAACCGGAGGTATGTGAACCATTGGATGTAACGCTCAAGCCAAGGATTAGACCGGAGCGACGCGAGGTCTTTTGTACGGTGTTTGACATGATCTCGGACAATCTGGGGTTTCGTTATTCTGCGGCCTGATGTGGCATCTTGCTACGCGCTTGATATTCCGCCATTTTACTACGCAATGTTGGGATCAGTTCGCGCCCGTATTCGCGGGCGTCAGCGGCGATATCCCATCCCCGCAAATAGAAGGCTCCAGCACCAAGCTGGTAATAACGCAAATAGGAATCGGTTACCTGATCAAGCGTTCCGACGAGGGTCGCAGTTGACCCACCGCGTCCCACCAGGCGGGTGAACCCGAGCCAGAGGCGCTCATCATGAACGTCTTTCTGCCGCGCAATAGTATCGAGCTTCAATGCACCAAAAGAATCGGCTTTTTGCTCCATCTGCTTCAGATTTCCGTCAGCCCTGCCGACCGTTGCAAGCTGGCTTGCCGCACGATTATAGACGTCTTCAGCCTTTTGCCATGCCGTGGCCTCAGTCTCCGCCACGATTGCCCGCAGTGAAACACTGATCGTCAACGGACGGCCACGCTCATTGGCAAGTCCATGAAGCTCCCGAAAGGTTGCTTCGGACGCAGCCAGCGGCTCACCCCAGACCATATAATAGTCCGCCCGCCCGGGTCCCGCTGCCAGAGCTCCGGCCGATGACCCTGCAAAACTGACCATCGGCTGCGTAACAGGTCGCACCGAACTAAAACCTTGTTTGACCGTGTAAAACCTACCCGAATGATCGAAAGGCTGATCAGATTCCCACGTCTTGCGTAAAACATCGATATATTCCGCCGTCCGATCATAGCGAAGCTCATCGGCAAGCGTGTCTCCATCGCGCTGCAACTCGCCGCCTGGTGCGCCGGTAATGATATGCAGACCCAGACGCCCCCCACCTGCAATTCTGTCGAGCGTAATCGCCTGCCTTGCCGCAAGCGTCGGCTCCACCGGGCCGGGGCGATGGGCGACCAGAACCTTGAGCTTTTTCGTAATACCCAGAATGTGAGAAGCGATCATCCAAGGGTCAGGCGACCAGGAGTGCGTTCCAACCAGAACACGATCGAAACCCGCTTCCTCATGCGCCAAGGCCGTTTCTTCGATGTAGTCGACATCGAAGTCCGAGGACCACCATAGCCCTGAGGTTTCCGTAGCTCGGGTATGTGGAACGTAACCTACAATTTCGACACTCAAGCCGATCTCCCGCGTTATTTCATATTATGAAATCTCATTTCATATATAGAATAACGTGAACCGGCCCGCGTTCAACGAATGGATTTTCAATTATTCTAGACGAATTAGGTAGATTTTCTCATCCCCGACCGCCGAGATAACCCAACTGCTGTGAAACCTTTTGCGCGGTTTCCAACATGAGTGGGCCGATTCTTTCGATATAAGGGACAGTCATTTTCTGCGCTGGCGCCCAGAGCCCGATACCAAGTGTCACCTCGCCAAACCGGTCGCGGACTGGGACCGCTATTCCAATCATTTCACCAATGAACTCGCCTTTTCCAATCGAATAGCCGCGCTGTCTGGTTTCTGCAAAATCTTTCTTCAATAACACGGGATCGGTAATTGTATGGCTCGTTACTGGCGCGAGAGGTTTTGCCACAACTGTGCTTTCAAAGCGTTCATTATGGGCAAGAATTGCCTTTCCCATTGCAGAAGAATGTGACGGCGCCCGGCTGCCAAGAGCAGTTACAATTCGCACAGGTTCGGCACTATCAACCCGATCAATATAGACAACGATTGAAGGATCTTCGGGCGATATCATTCCAAGATGAACCGTTTCCCCGCATGCTTCCATTAGAGCATGCAGGAAAGGGCGCGCGCTTTCGGCGTTTTCGCGGAAATTAACAGCAGCACAGCCAATTTCCCATAGTTTGATGCCAAGGCGGTAACGCTTGCTGATCGGATCCTGCACGACCCAGCCAACGTTTCGAAATGTCGAAAGAAAGTGATGCAATGATGGTTGTGGCAAGTCCAGCTCGCGGCTGAGTTCAGTAACGGTCCATTCTCGTTGGCCGTCTGCAAAGGCTTCAATGATGGTGACAGCTTTTCTCACAGAACTTAACATTTGCCGCAATCTCCCATCGGATCAACTTTGGTCTGTCGCACCAATATGCGCGTTTACCTCCTTAGTCAGGAACATGCATAGAGTGCAAACAGAACCTTTGCGATCGCCAATCAAACTTCAAACATATGCCTTGCACTCGGGTGTGTTGACCCCCCCTCATCGACAATCAGGCCATCACTTCTCCGTCGGCATCCAATGCGCGTGTGAGAGCCCACCGACATCGACCTGAGATAGCGCGCGCAAGCCATCAAGACGGTCGTTACCCAATGGGCTACTCCACCCTTCCTTGACGCATTTAGTTCGAAAGCCTAACGCATTTGCCGTTAAGGGCATTGACTTAGCGTGTCGATGACCAACAAGTGGCGATCCCAGAGCACCATGTTAATTAAAGAGAGTGAGCGACGAACCTGAAATAGTTGCGCAAAGTCCCAGTAGGTCGTCACAGAACGTTTATATCGGACCTTGAGAGTGGCTGTTTACAAAGTCCGAGAATAGGGATAACGTTTATCCTTAATAGGCGTTCAGCCTTTGTCGCGGAATGATATCATGATCCTGAAAAGCCAAGTCGAATGGGCACTTCACTGTTGCGCCATTCTCGCAGGTCTCCCTGAGGGGCGATATCTCTCAACAAAGTCCTTGGCCGAATTTCATGGTCTTCCGAAGGAATATTTATCAAAAGCGCTGCAGAGCCTATCCCAAGCAGGTCTGGTCCACACAACATTAGGTCCATCGGGCGGATATCGCCTGGCACGCGCTGCGACTGAACTGACGTTTCTCGATATCGTGGAAGCGGTTGAGGGGAAATCACGCACCTTCGTGTGCAACAATATACGTGCCAACAATCCCTGCCGACCAAAGGACTACTGCGAGTCCAAGCCCTGCGCGGTGGCGCGAGTTATGTGGGAGGCCGATGAAGCTTGGCGCCGCACACTCCGCGGTGTGCGGCTTTCCGACCTTACCGAGACATTGTCGAAAGAAATCCCGCCTGAAATCTGGGAAAAGTCCTTCGAGTGGGTATTAGACCGCGCCGGTTGAATGACCACTATCGAGATTTTTCATTAGCATCTTTACCTTCAAGGGGGAGCGTGTAGCGATAGCTTTGCAGCGGCATCGCCAGTGAAACGCCGCTCTCCCTGCATCGTCGGTAGAGACTATCAATCAATTCATTTCTCGCCGGGATCCTGTGCGAGGGATCTGCAACACGGAACTGCAACTCAAGCTCAATTGCTGCGGCGTCTATAGACTTGAGGGCAACAATAGCCGGGGCTTGCCGGACGATGCTTGCGCAGGGTTCAAAGACTGACCGCATGACCCCCTCGACGAAACCCGGTTCGTGACTGGAAGAGATCCGGACAGTCAGAGAGATCAGGTGTGTCTCATCCGGCCGAGTGAGATTTGTCAAACCGACCTTTGCCAAAACGCTGTTGGGCAGAACTACGATATTGTGCGCACCAGTCAGCAATTGGGTCGACCGCCAATTGTTTTCAACCACGCGCCCCTCCGTGCCATCGGCGAGCTGAATCCAGTCGCCAATCACAAACGGCCTTCCAAGTGTCAAGGCAATGCCGGAAAAGACATCGCTAAGCGTATTCTGCAATGCAAGGCCGAAGACAACGGCAACAACGCCAGACGTGGCGACGAGTGCACCAATCGGCGCGCCGAACACGAATGCGAGGATCGACAGCGAAATGCCAATATAAACCACCGCAACCATTAGATCCTGCAGCAGCCGCGCCTGTGTCGGCCGGCGGTCGAGCACAATGATCCGAACGACTCCGATTAGCGACCAGGCAAGGTGAATCCACCAGAGAACACGAGCAGAAGCGGCGAGCAGCGCAGGGACATTATTAGTATATGTCTCCGCCACTCGATAAGGCAGCACTCCGCCAAAACGCAGCACCGCCGTCATGGCCAAGAAGAAGAGTATCTGGAAAATCAGCCTTGCTTTGGGTCGATTCCGACCTTGGAGGTGCCATACGACGATCCCGGCAATGCCGAGTAGATTGATCGAAAGCAGCGGCAAAAAAGCGGGATCGTCAAGCATGACCAATTCTCCGGGGCAAGGAAGGGAAAGAACAGAGCGCTCTTCAATACGCCCGGTCTGGATGGCTTAATTCTTGATCGGGAAGGTCAGCTCTTTTTGATCGGTGTCGACGACAAAGACCGCAAGAAGTTTCGCCTTTTCACTCATGCTGGCATTCGCACTGAGAGCATGACGGTCGCCCGGCATTTCGGAGAAATTCTCTCCCGCTTTGTAGACCTTCACCGGGCCGTCGTTCACCTGGCTCTGGATTGAGCCTTCCAGTACCGTGGCGTAAATGAAAGCACTGTCGGGATGGGTGTGGGCATCGGAAAACCCGCCAGGGTCGTATTCGACCAGAACTCCCTTGATGCTCTTGCCTGGAACGTTCGGAAGTTCATGCTCGTATACCACGGTTACCTTGGCGGCCTTGCCGCCGGAGCTGTCGTGTGCCGCCACTGATGCAATCATCATGGCCAAGATGGCGGTTGCTGCAAAAAATGATCTGAACATGTCGAAGAATCCTGTTTGTAAAGGACACATGTGTCGCCAAATGCGACACAAGGGATGCGATTTACTTGCGCGCCGAGGTTGGGAACCACTGCTCAAACGTGATCCGACCCAGACGGGGATTGTTGTCTGAAACGAGCGAGCCATCGTCGAGCCGCGCGCCGAAGTAGCGAGCCTCTGTGTCCGGCACGACTATGCGCGCGTCCCCAATGGCAACGAGGTACCGTGCAACAAGGTCGGTCAATTTCGACCGCTCCGGCCCGGCGATCTCGATTGTGCCGTTCGCGGGTAAAGAAAGGGCGATGTCGGTCATGACATCGGCTACATCGTCGGAGGCGATCGGCTGGACATATGCCGGCGAAAGGCGGACCGTGTCGCCAACAGTGCCAGACTGCGCGATACCGCTGAGGAACTCCATGAACTGCGTTGAATGCACGATCGTATAGGGCATGCCCGATGCCTTGATCAGGGTTTCCTGAACAAGTTTGGCGCGGAAGTACCCGCTTTCTTGCAGTTTTTCCGTCCCGACAACCGACAGCGCGATGTGGTGTTTTACCCCCGCCCTCTTCTCTGCAGCCAGGAGATTATTGCCAGATCTCTCGAAGAAATCCAGGACTGCCTTGTCCTCGAAGGATGGCGAATTTGCGAGGTCGATAACCACCTCGGCACCAACGAGCGCTTCCGCAAGCCCCTCTCCGGTGATCGTGTTGATACCCGTGTTGGGAGACGCGGCAATCACTTCGTGACCGCGGCTCCGCAGACGCTCAACTGTTTTTGAACCAATGAGGCCGGTCCCGCCAATAATGACAATTTTCATATGACTTCTCTATTCGCGGACGCCGCAACGCCGCGCTGTCTGGTTGATCCGTCCAAGTGAGAACTTAGTTCAAGCCGGCCTTGTCGAGGCCGTAGGCTTTGTCGGCCGAACCCGGCACTGCTTTAAAAGCAATGCTGGCACGGTTCCATGCGTTGATCGTCATGATTGAGAAGGTCAATTCGGAAATCTCCTTCTCCGAAAGCTGGCCGCGGACCCGCTCGTAGAGTTCGTCAGGAACACCGCCTTCAGGCAGTCTTGTGACGGCCTCTGTCCAGGCAAGAGCCGCGCGCTCGCGGGGAATGAACAGGTTAGATTCGCGCCAAATTGCGACGTGGTATAGGCGCAGTTCACTCTCACCATGTATCTTGGCTTCCTTCACATGCATGTCCAGACAAAAGGCGCAGCCATTGATCTGCGACGCCCTGATATGGACAAGGTCATGAATTGCCTGTTCGATCACACCACCGTTCAATGCAGTGGAGAGATCCATCAACTTCTTGAAGAGTTCGGGTGATTGCTGTGCGTAGTTCAAACGCTGTGTCATTGCTGCCTCCGTTATTAAGGATATCTGGTATCCTTATGGACTACAAATATCCTTAATTTCTGGACAGGCAAGCGTTTCCAGCATATCCTCAAGACATAAGACTTATGTCGAAAAGTATGGGGATACGGAATGGACATCGTATCGGCACTAAAAACGTTCCTGCGCGTCGCCGAGACGGGCTCGTTTTCAGCAGCTGCTATCGACCTTGGCTTGACCCAGCCGGCGGTGTCACGACAGGTCTCCGCGCTTGAAGCACATTTGAACACGCGGCTTCTTCATCGCACGACGAACGCTCTTGCCCTTACTGTTGAAGGTGAGCAGTTGATCCCACGGGCTTTGCAAGTCCTGGAGGCTGTGGATGTCATTGGCGCGACGGGTTCAGTCGAGGGTGGTCAGGCGTCCGGAAAAGTCAGGTTAAGCTTGCCGGCAGCGCTTGGTCTCTTCGTGTGTGACCGGCTCCACACGCTCCTTCAAAATCACCCGGGCCTGACAATCGAGTTGATCTTTTGCGAGGAGCCTTCTGATCTGATTGGTGAGGCAATCGATCTTGAAGTTCGCATTGGCCTCGTTGGCGACAGCAGTCTGATGGGCCGGCGCATTGGTTGGACCACCGCGGCTCTTGTCGCAGCCCCATCTTACCTTGCGGCTCACGAGCCACCCCAAACTCCCGAGCAAGTAGCCGATCACAACTGTCTATTCTATAAACGTGCGGGCAACGGGAGATCCTGGTCGTTTTCAAATGGCGCTGACGAGGTTTTGGTTCACATCGCCCCGCGCATGATCGCCAACAGCGCCTTGGCTGTTCATCGCGCGGTGCTGGCCGGCGGAGGGCTGGCTGTGCTCTCCCATATAATGATTGAAGCTGACGTGACGGCAGGCCGTCTGACGAAACTCATGCCGGATTTTCCGCCGACGCGCCTCCCCATAAGCGTCGTTTATCCATCTCGTCGCAATATCCCGCAGCGCGTCAGGGCCGTGCTCGATTTCCTCATCGCCGTGGTTGGCGATGACCCCGTGATGGCGTCATGAAACTGAGCCCTGGTAGCAAATTATGAAGGACCCGAACCTTGAAGCGCCAAGACACTCCAGCCTCCTCTTCTCATTGTGATCCGGCTCGGATCCGCCGTCACCTCAGTCTCGTTCCGTTAAGGGCGCAATTGGGTCGACCAGCGGTCTGACACTTTAGGGTGCGCAGGCAAAGCATTCAATCGTTGGCTACCGCGTCCCGCAGCATGAGCCGCCATGAACGCGTTGATCGACTTAGCATATTCGATGCTCCTTTAAATTGCGCCGCCCATATGGGTCAGTGGGCTTGTGCAATGTCGAAAAATGCGAAAGTCATTATTGGCCGACTGGCCGACAAAGGGCCTTTGAACGAAGCATCCTTTCGGTTGTCACAGAACTGCGCTACACTGGCCAAGCTGGATATGTCTAATCGGAAAGAACCCTGTCATGACCGATAAGCCAAGCCTCGATCGTCGCGATTTCCTGATCGCAACCACCCTCGCGACTATCGGTGGCGCTGCGGCATCCGTAGGTCTTTCTTCCGATCAAGCAGTCGCACAAACCGCTACGACCGAACTGCCGGGCGGAACAATCTACACCGGCGATCAAATCCAAGGAAAGAAAGTCGTCAGCGCACTCAACGTGAACGATCTGGCGGCGGGCCAGAAGCACCTTTTGTATTTTCAGGGCGTCGAGACGCCCACCGGGCAGCACTGGTATGTGTCGGTGATCGTCGCGAAAGGGGCTAAGGCGGGCAAGCGCGTCGTCCTGACAAGCGGGGTGCATGGCGATGAGATGAGTTCCATACACACGGTCCAGACCGTGATGAACCAGCTCGATCCCGCGCAGATGTCCGGCACGGTGATGGCAGTGACAGATATATCCCGCCCGGCCTTGGAAGGCATGCAACGCCGCTGGCCAAACCAAGGTCGAGGTATAGATCTGATCGACATGAACCGGGAATGGCCTGGGAACGAGAACGGTCTGACAGCACCGACCCGCCATGCCGGGATGCTGTTCAACCGGCTGCTGCGGCCGAATGCAGACCTCGCGATTGATTTCCATACCGGGACGACTGGGCTAGAGGTCGCCGCATTCAACATCGGCGATACGGCAAGGCCCGAGGTCAAGGAGTTGCTGGATCTCTATCCCGTCACTCAGATCCTCGACATGCCGAAACAGGCCTACCCCACCGTCTTGCATAACGCATTCCTGGACGTTGGAATCCCTGCATTTTGTCCGGAGATCGGTGCTGCGCGCGTGCTGGACCCCGAGATGATCGCGCTGTTCGTCGAAGGCACGATGAACGTTCTCAAACACCACGGCATCCTTACGGGAGCGATGGGACGTACTGGCAAAGACGTAACCGTCTTCGTCGGTAATGGTGGGTTTCCGGTGCTAGCCACTGCGGGTGGAATCGTCGAGCATCTGGTTAAGCTCAACGATAAAGTTGAAGCCGGACAAAGCGTGGCCATTCAGCGCAACAGCTTTGGCGAAGTGGTCGCAGAATATTCAAGTGGGGTAGCCGGAGAGGTAATGGCTCAGCGCAGCGATGTGATGTCGGAACCCGGAAACATGCTGGCCATCATCCTATTCAAAAATCCGATGCCTGTCACAGGTGTGGAAACCTATCCTGAGTAAGCTATCTGCGCGAGCGCTGTTTCACGGGCCTGGATCCAAGGGCCTGGATAAAGTGCCGGGTACTCTGCCTAAAGTGTGCAAGTTTGGAGGCCTATTACTTTGGGAAATCTGTCGGCCTATGCAATTAGTGTCCTGATGTTTGCAGGGTTCGCGAATTCTGCGTCTGGTGCGTCAGTAGGTGCTGGCAACCCCTATCCGGCCAGCATGTACACGTGCGAGGACGGAACGCATCTGGTAGTACGCCTTCTGGGTGATGGCGCTTCGGTATCCGTCAACGGCGCGACCGCGTTGGTCTTGCCCTCACTGGGGCCAGATGGAACGACCTATTCTAATGGCCGACAAACGCTGACAATCGTGCAGGGGCGCCTATCGTGGGCCGTTGGCCGAGCCATGCCGTCCAAATGCACCGGCGGTTGATCGTCTCAGGCGGTCAATAACGGCCAATACCCTACCGGTGTCGGGCCGTGCGAGGGGATGAGTTGCCTTGCTGGATCTAAGCTCCGGGACCTCACACAGAACCACACCCACCTGGCGCAGCGTTTAAAGATGGCGCGCGAAATGCGTGCGGCTCGCAAAAAATCGAGCATCTTGTTCGCTTTCGCGTGGCTAGTCCCTTCCCTTGCGCGCTTGACATTGAGGAAGTAAGTTTTGCTCTTGCTTTCTCCCTCAACGATCGTTGACTCAAGAGGCCCGCCTAGCAACACAGCGCACGGTTTTCTCTTGGCACCTATCGACCCTGACCAAAGCCAGATCAAAGGGATAATTACCAACTATGAAATCTACCCTTTACATCATCACTGGTGCTATGGCCGCTGGCAAATCCACCGTAGCGAAGTCCCTTGTACAGCACTTTGAAAAATCGGCTCATGTTAGCGGAGACGCGTTTCTAAGGATGATTGCTAAGGGTGGCGCCGTGATGGGCCCGGTGCTCGACCCCGAAGCACTGGCCCAGCTTCATCTGAGGCAGGATATAGCTATAGACGCTGTTCGTCGGTTCGTCGCAGCTGGCTTTGCAACGGTTTACCAAGACATTCTGATAGGCGAAGACTTTCTTCGCGTCACAAGCGCTCTTGGTGATCTTCAGCCTCGAATTGTTGTGCTTGACCCGACTGTGTCCACCTTGGCAGAGCGAGATGCTGCGCGGCATAAGACAGGGTACAGCGAGCACTTCCCCCCAAGTGTGCTCGCAAACGCCCTGCGATCAGAAACGCCTCGTCAGGGGTTGTGGCTCGATACATCAAGCATGTCTGTGGACGATGTCATTGAGGCTATTCTTCGCCACTGGTAAAATAATGAACCTTTGAGCCAGAAGTTGACTAACCGCTACGCGCCCAGATTTGAGCACTAACGTTCAGTCGTCTCAGAGGAGGTGGGGACGGCCACTCCACCCACTGTGGACATCGGAACGAAACAAATATCTATCATATGGGCGCTCCAAAGCGCGCTCATTGCAAACAGGAAGAGAAATGAAGATACGGCCAGCGACTGCCAATGATTATCTGGCTCTTTGTGCCATTGATTCAGTTGCCGAGGCGAGCTTTGAACGCAGAGCTCAAATTGGTATCTGGTTGGAATCTGCACGCTGCTATGTTGCGCAAATAGATGGCCAGGTCGCAGCCTACGGTGTGCTCACGAACCATTTTTTTGGGTATTCGTTTATTGAGATGGTGATGGTTAGCCAAAAGTTTCGTCTGCAAGGACTAGGCGCCGCGATCACCGAGCACCTCCGATCCGTTGCCTCAGGCTCGAAAATTTTCAGCTCCACCAATAAGTCGAATATCCCGATGCAAACTTTGTTTGCAAAAATGGGATTCACGCAGAGCGGGCAGATCGACAATCTCGATCATGATGATCCCGAGATCGTTTTCTATTGCCCTCTCACGCGACCGCGAGATGATTGACTTGCTCAAGAGATGAGCAAGCCCATCATGCAGTTGCTAGCAGGCTTTCGCAGGTAGCTTTTAAATGATGACTTTGGATCTCCCCTTTTTTAGGCAGATCTACCGAATTCTCACCGGACTTTCGCTTCTGGGTTTCAACACTGCCCCGATAACCAGTATGAAGGCGCACTATCACGAGGCAGCTGCCACCCCATGGGTTCTAGGAGAATTTTTCTGCTCTTATCCGCATTGCGTGCTCAAGTTCGAGTGAAATACGCGCATTCTTGTCGAAACACACAGACGTTGTCTCATTGATAGCGCGCAGTTCTCCATCGAGAGAACCAGCCATGATTTGGCGAAACGTGATTGATGAGCGCCCAATTTTCAACACCTGTGAGCGGATCGTTAGCAGGTCCCCAGCTGGCACCTCCCTTTTATAATCGGTTGTCGAGCGCACATCCGCCCATCCGAAACTCTCATCCGGGATTTTCTCAGCTATTTGGCCCAAGAGCTGAAAGCTCGCGTCATCAAACATGCCAGCGTAATGGCGGACATTCATGTGTCCCATGACGTCACACATCCACGGATGTACCACGCCAATAAAAGTCACAAGACCGCTCATCGTGCCACCGATTGATAGCCGCGTAAGAAAGCGGTGAGGTTATCACCCAGCGCATCGCATAGATAACCGCCTTCCTGCACGATAACGGTTGGCAAATGAAGTTTCGCGATTACTTCCGCAATGCGCTCAAAACCGCCGGTGGTAACAGACAATCCACCGAACGGATCACCTTCGAATGGATCAAGCCCGAGCGCCACCACCAGCGCATCTGGCGCGAAAGCTTCGATGCGGCGGAGAGCCGTATCAAGTGACGCAAGGAACTCGACATCGCCGGACTTGCGTGGCAAAGGCAGATTGAGGTTACAGCCGAGGCCTGCACCTTCACCGCGTTCATCAGCATGCCCCCAGAAAAATGGATAGAAGCGCAGTGGATCGGCGTGGATGGAGACGGTCAGTACATCAGAACGAGCATAGAAAATGCCTTGTGTTCCGTTGCCGTGATGCAGATCGACATCAAGGACCGCTACGCGCTGAGCCTTCGAGCGCAGGCGCTGGGCTGCGACGGCCGAATTATTGACGAAACAAAAACCACCTGCAACATCGACAAAGGCATGATGTCCCGGTGGGCGGCAGAGTGCATAGGCCGCAACCTCGCCTGCAAGCACAGCGTCGGCGGCGTCGACCGCGCTCCATGCACTCCAGCACACGCTTTCCCATGTGTGTTCAGCTATCGGGCAGGCTGTGTCGGCCATATGATAGCCAACCTGCCCCACGGCAGAAGCGGGATAACGGCCGTCACGTGCTAGCGGATGAATGTTCGGGATGACCTCTTCCGAAGCCTCCTCAATGCGTCGCCAGCGCGGATAGATATGCTGCAGAAACTCCAGATATTCGGGCGTATGCACGGCAGCAATCGGGCCAAGACCGTGATTTTGCGGACGCATAATCTCACACGCGGCAGCTTTTGCGCCGGCGAGCAGGCGTTCAACGCGCTCCGGCTGCTCGGGATTTGGCTTTGATGCGCCGCTCGAAAGAAAGGCTTTGGGGTCGTGCCGCTTTTGCTCAACAGCGTAAAAGGCTTTCATAATTGCTCCCTATTATGCATCGTTACCCGCCAGACGGGCAAAATCCTCGCCATAAGCGCCATGATCGAGGTCGGCTTCGATCCAGGCGATTCCCAGCCGTTGGTAAAAGCGTTGCGCGTCGACATTCTCCCGATCCACCGCCAGCCGAAGATACACGCCGCCGCGTGCCGTCGACCAGGAGGCAACGTGGCGAAGCAAAACTTCACCTACCCCCCGACCACGAAACTCTTCATCGACATAGAGGTCCTGCACAAAGACACCGGGCTTTCCGAGCCATGTCGAGAAAATTGGGAAGAACAGCGCCAGCCCCGCAAATACCTCGTCCGCCTCGGCGATCAGGCTCGTAAAAGCCGCATTGGGACCAAAGCCGTGGCGACGAAAGTCTTCTACCGTACTGGAGACTTTGCTTGCAGCACCAAGCTCCTCAGCCATGACCCGGATCGTCTTGTGGATCTGTTCGGCATCTGCAGGCTCCGCCAGCCTGATGACAAACCCTGTCTTTTTGTCCAACGCAGTTTTTGGCATCAGAAGGCCACCCTGTCTCCACCTTTCAAGCCCAGATAATCGCGCGCCTCATCGGGCGTGGCAACCTCCAGCGACAACCCATCAAGAATGCTGCGGATACGCCGCACCTGATCGGCATTGCTCCTGGCTAGCTTGCCCCGTCCGTCATAGAGGCTGTCTTCCAGACCTACACGAACATTGCCGCCCATGGCTGCCGCCATTGTAATCATCGGTATTTGGTGCCGACCTGCCGCCAGAACTGAAAATGAATAATCGTCACCGAAAAGTTTGTCGGCGATCCGCTTCATATGCATAAGGTTATCCGGGTCTGCACCGATGCCGCCCAGAATTCCGAACACGAACTGGATGAACAAGTGACCGGTAACCAATCCACGGTCGCGAAAATGCGCCAATGAGTAAAGATGTCCGACATCGTAACATTCAAACTCAAAACGCGTGCCACAGCCCTGACCGAGACTTGTCAGAATACCTTCCATATCCGCGAAGGTGTTCTTGAAGATCGAGTTTCGGGTAGCCTCCAGCAGTTCCGGTTCCCACGCGTACTTCCACTCGCGTGGCTTATCGAGGGCTGGAAACAGCGCGAAATTCATTGAGCCCATATTAAGTGAACACATTTCCGGTTGGGCCTTAAGCGGCGCAGCTAACCGATCATCCAGCGTCATCAATGATGAACCGCCTGTGGAAATATTCACCACCGCCGCCGTCGATTGCTTGATGCGCGGTAGGAACTGCATGAACAGATCCGGATTGGCGGACGGCCTGCCGTCAAGAGGATCGCGGGCATGAAGATGCAGGATAGATGCGCCGGCTTCTGCCGCCGCAATGGCTTCGCTGGCGATCTCCTCTGGCGTGACCGGTAGGTGCGGCGACATGGTTGGAGTGTGCACGGAGCCTGTCACTGCGCAGGTGATGATCACCTTGCGCTGTGTTTTCTTTTTATCTGTCATGGTCAGGTTTCCTTATGCGTTCACGGGAAGCTTGAGTTCCCGCGCCAAAGCCTCCAGCGTATCGCCGAGAATGGCCGTTATTTCTCCGACCTGTTCTCGACTTACGACCATCGGCGGACAGACGAGGAAATGATCACCCTCGACGCCACCCCGCGTGCGGCGAGAATATACAATCAAGCCTCGTTCATAGGCGAGATCGACCATGCGCTGATGGGCATTCAGATCCTTCGGCAGCGGCCGCATGGTATCGGGGTCAGACACGAATTCGGCGGCAAGCAGCAACCCCTTGCCGCGCACGTCGCCGATGAAAGGAAAGCGCTTTTTAAGCCCTTCCAGCTCACCTTTTAGAGCTTCGCCCATGCGGGCGGCATTGCCGACCAGATCAAGACGATCAATTTCTTCAAGTACCGCCTTGCCCGCAGAACAAGCCAGAGGATTACCGGCATAGGTGAAGCCGTGCAGGAAGCCACCGGCATCCAGAACAGGCTGCACGATGCGCCCGGGCGCCGCCATCGCGCCAAGCGGGCAATAGCCGGAGGCAAAGCCCTTTGAAAGCGCGATGAGGTCGGGTTTGCAGTTCCAGTGATCACCGCCCAGAAACTTACCGGTGCGTCCGGCACCGCTCATTACCTCATCATGGATGAGCAAGATGCCATAGCGATCACAGATTTCACGTATACGCGGATAATAACTGTCGGGCGCGACCAGTGCGCCCGTTGACGCACCACCGATCGGCTCCATGATGAAAGCCAGCACGCTTTCAGCACCCTCTTGCTGAATTTTCTCCTCCAGCATGTCAGCATATTTCTGGCCACGCTGTTCCATCGAGAGATTGTCGCGGTCGAGATAAGCGGTCGGCGCCGGAACTTTCGGCATCTCGCGCATGATGGGGGCGAAAGGCTCGCTCAAAGCTGCATAGCCGGTGACAGCCAACGCACCAAGTGTACCGCCATGATAGGAGGGAAAACGCGAGATCACTTTCCAGCGCTTGGACTGTCCGGTCGCAACCGCCCATTGGCGGGCGAGTTTGATGCACGATTCCACCGCTTCCGATCCACCAGAAACGAAGAAAATCTTGTCCAACCCCTCCGGCATTCGCTCTGCCGCCATGCGCGCCAGATCTTCGGCCGGTTCGTTTTCGAAGTGGAGGCGATAAGCGAAGGTAACGCGATCCATCTGTGCTTTCATGGCATCGAGTACATTGCGATTGCCGTGGCCGATATTGACCACCATCGCACCGCTTGACCCGTCGATGACACGACGTCCGTCCTGATCCCAGATGTAGATGCCATCGGCTCGATCCACCAGGGGCCTGCGCAGGCGCGACTGGTAGAAAAGATGCGATGCCGGACGTTCGTTTTGTGCTTTTGTGTTGAGCATTGCTTTACTCTGTCAGCGCTTGAGATATCGGTTTAGAACATTGGCGGTTACACGCTCGATCATGCGATCGCCGCGTTTTAGAGCCGCAACCCATTCGCAGCTTCCGGCGTGAAAAACCTCGCCCTTGCCGCGCGGGAAATTGACGATCATGCCGCAGCCGCGCTTTATCCGTTCCACGGCCGCCTCGTCATTGTCGCCAATCAGCGTGTTGGCCACGAATTTGGCATCAGCATCGGAGAGGAACTGATCGTCAGCGGGAATATCCGCGCTCTCTTCCTTGAGAGACGACATGCCGAGCGCAAGAATCTGCAAGCCGTCAGGCGCGCCGCTGCCCTCCTCCGGTTCTGGCAATCCTCCGCGGATCACATAGTCGAGACCGTCAACTTCGTAGCCGAAAGCGTGACCATCGGCACCTAAGAGATCGCCGTAATAGATGCCAGTACCAGTAAAGGCCCAATGTTCGGGGCGATAGACCGGAAAGCCGCGCACGCCGCGCGGGGCGCAACCACCCCAGCCGACATAAAGACCGCGTAACGCATTGAGACCGAACGTCTCTGCTGCGGGCCGTCCGGTTTCCGCGGCTTCCCAGCAACCGCTAGTGCGACGCCGATCTGCAGAGCGATAGACCGGGTCTTCAGCGCGGGCACGATACTTATAGCAGGTCTGGCGCTTACCATCGTCCTCGAGCCGGGTCTGCCACATGAAATTGCCCGCAAAACGCGCCGCATGACCGCCGCCATCGACATACTGATCGACAGCGTCTCGCATCTCCCATGTCCAATATTCGTCATGGCCGACAAAGACGACGCAGTCATAACCGTTGAGGATTTCTGGGGAGAAATGCAGATCGTGCTGGCTTACAAGATCAACCGCATAGCCTTCCCGTTCAGCCCACCGGAAGAACAGGCTATCATAGCTTGCCCAACCGGAGGACGCATATTTCTTGGAATAGCCATTGGCAAAAGCCCATTCCATATGCGGATAGCGTGGGGGCGCTGCGGGCGGCGTCACAAAATCAAGCGGCACACGGGGCGCGTCAGCCGGCAACAACACAAAGCCGCGGCAGAACGGACGCTCGATGCTTACCGTCGTCGCATATTGATCGGCATGCGGTCCGGTAATGCCCTGATAATGGTTGGAGCCGCCCCAGGTATTATAGGCCGTCCACGTGCCAGTCGCGGCAACCTGGAGGATACGACCAGGTTTGCGGCCCGCCGCAGGGCGCAGGATGAACAAGTGGTAGCATTGAATCCGCTGACCGTTATTGCCTTCGGCATTCAACGTGATCCGGTACGCGCCAGAAGGCCAGTTCTCATCCGTCTTAAACGAAAATGTAGTCTCCCACCCGCAGCCAACGACTGAAGATTGGGCTGGTGTTTCCTGCCATTTACAATCGATCCCGCGTCTGGAAAAAACTGGCGTTTCAATCGCCCCATCCCGAACGATATCAATATCGAAACGCGCGGCAGTCGCGCTCACCTGCAGATGCACCGTTGCGCCCGGCAGATAAGAATAGGCGTCGGTGTAACACCAGATTTCACCTTGCGCCCCATCCATGCCGGGATATTCATAATAATGGCCAAGCACCGCTTCACGCCTTTGCGCAGGCGTCAGCCCGAAATCGGGAAACTCAGTGACGTTTCTA
The DNA here is from genome assembly GCF_030268145.1 of Brucella sp. NBRC 12950. Classification (NCBI taxonomy): domain Bacteria; kingdom Pseudomonadati; phylum Pseudomonadota; class Alphaproteobacteria; order Hyphomicrobiales; family Brucellaceae; genus Brucella; species Brucella sp. NBRC 12950. The sequence continues at coordinate 113,804 of NZ_BSQC01000014.1, read as the reverse complement.
ACGTTCATGTCATGACCTCACGCGGCTAGATATTTCTTGAGGAAGGCGCGGGTACGCTCCTCTACAGGATTGCGCAGGATCTGATCCGGCGGCCCCTCTTCCACCACCACGCCGCCATCCATGAAAAGGATGCGGTCGGCGACTTCGGCAGCAAATCGCATCTCGTGCGTGACGATCAACATCGTCATATGTTCAGCGGCAAGTTGCTTCATCACCGCATTGACCTCGTCCACAAGCTCTGGATCGAGCGCTGAAGTCGCCTCGTCGAACAGCATCACTTTCGGCTGCATGGCGAGCGCACGTGCAATGGCCACACGCTGTTTCTGACCACCTGAAAGACGCGAAGGGTAAACGTCGATCTTGTCGGCGAGCCCAACCTTTTTCAGAAGCTCCAGGGCCAGCGTGCGTGCAACATCTTTCGTCATACCCTTAAGTTTGACGGGCCCGAGCGTGATGTTTTCGAGCACAGTGAGATGCGGAAACAAGTTGAAGTGCTGGAATACCATACCCATCTGCTGGCGCACGGCATTGATGTGTTTCTCGAATGCCTGTCCGGCGATAGGTTGATTGACCTGCTCCCCATCGAGCCAGACTTCACCACCATTCAGAGTTTCCAGATGATTAATCGAGCGCAGAAGCGTACTCTTACCTGAGCCGCTAGGCCCAATAATAGCGATGATCTGGCCACGCGCCACCGACAGGTTGATACCTTTTAGCACTTCCAGCTCGCCATAGGCTTTGCAAGCGCCCTTCACTTCGACCATTGGCCTTACGGGGTTGGGGGTGCTCATCGCGTTACCTCCACTTTTCTTTCAATCCGCCGCAAGCCGGCTTCCAGAACCAGATTAGCCAAATAATAAATGGCGGCGATGGTTATATAAAATTCGAACGGGCTGAAGGTTTCGCTGATTGCCAGTTGCGCGCTGTGCACCAGCTCGGCAATGCCGATGATTGAAACCAGCGATGTATCCTTCAGAAGAACGATCATATTGTTGCCGATGGGTGGTATCGTATTGCGCACGGCCTGCGGGATGACGATGTAGCGCAACGCCTGTCCATGACTGAAGCCGATAGACCGCGCTCCCTCCATCTGACCCGGATCGACCGCGACAATACCCGCGCGAATGATATCGGCATTGTAAACGGCAAAGTGCAAACTAAGGCCGATAATGCCCGCGCCAAGAGCTGGAATATCGATACCGATTTGAACTAGTCCGAAATAGATAAGGAAGAGCTGCAGCAGAAGCGGAGTGCCCATGAACAGCCACATAAAGAACCGCACCGGCCATGCGAGGATCGCTGGCGCATAAAGCACAACCAGAGCAAATACGATGCCGAGCACGAAGCTCAGGAAAGCCGAAGCAACCGTCAGAACAAGCGTCCACCACAGTCCGGTCAACAGCAGTTCCGTATAGGGGGCGACGATGCTGAAATCGAGAGCTTGCATTTAGTCCTCACTTCGCCGCGAAGCGCGCGTCGAGAAGATCCACCCCTCGCGCCACGATATAGATGATGATCATGTAGAGAACAGCTGCAACGCCGAAAATCTCAAATGGCTTGTAAGTCGAACCGATGAAGCGCTGCGCGGTATAAGTCAGTTCAACCACCGAAATGGTGGAAACCAGCGCCGACCCCTTCAGGAGCGCTATCGTATTAACGCCGAGAGGGCGGATCATCACTCGAGCCGCCTGAGGCAGCACGACGAACCGCATGGTCTGGCCGCGCCCAAAGCCAATGGAACGGGCCGCTTCCGTCTGGCCACGATCGACGCTTTGAATTGCACCACGGATCGATTCAGACATATATGCGCCGATATTCAAGCCCAGTCCGATGACGCCAGCGGCGAAGGGTTCAAGATTGATGCCGATCTGCGGACCGCCGAAATAGAGAATAAAGAGCTGGACAAGACAGGGCGTGCCGCGAAAGATGCTTACATAGGCTGCCGCAAGCCATCGCAGGATGACCGATCGAGACAGGCGCCCATTAACGAGTACAACCGCGACGCCAAGACCCAGCACCAAGGCTAGAGCAGAAATTTGCACAGTCACCCATGCCGCCTCCAGAAAAAACGGGAGGACGCGCTGCATCAACGCAAAATCCATCGGAAAACTCCGGTCTATCGGTTCTCAACCGGCCCGGACATAAGCCGGGCCGTGATGACATATCAGCGAATATCGCTGCCAACCCATTGCATCGAGATTTTCTCGTAAGTACCGTCGGCCATGATCTCGTCGAGAGCCTTCTGCATTGCAGCCTTCAACTCCGGATTGTTCTTGCGAATGGCGATGCCGATGGCAACGCTGCCGCCTTCAATATCCGGCGTGTCAAGCCTGCGGACCTTCTGGCCGGTTTCCTTGATCGCAACCATGACCGGGATGTTATCGACAACGATGGCATCGACACGGCCTGCATTGAGTTCAAGCATCAGCTCTGGCAAACCTTTGTAGGTGCGGATGCTCCAGCCGCCCTGTTCGCGTGCCCATTTTTCATGGGTTTCACCGAGCGTGACGCCCAAAGTTTTGCCTTTGAGGTCGTCGAGCTTTTGAAAGGCAGTCTCTTCCTTCACGAAAACCGCGCGGCCCGCGTGATAATATGGTCCGACGAAGTCCACGGCCTTCTCGCGCTCCGGCGTAATCGTCATGGAGCCAACCACCGTGTCGAACTTGCCCGCCCGAAGACCAGCAACAATACCATCCCAAGCGGTGGTGATAAGCTGCGGCTTGAGTTGCATGCGCTCGGCAATAGCCGAACCTATGGAGGCATCGAAGCCCACGACTTCGTTCTTCTCATTGACAAAATTGAACGGCGGATACTGACCGCTCATCGCAATCTTTAGCTCGCCAGCTGCCTTGATCTTCTCAAGATCGTCCGCATGTGCAGGTGCAACCGCCAAGAGTGCGGTGGTGGCGATCGCTGCAGCGGCAATGAAACCTGTGATTCTGTTAAACATGCTGTTCCCGACTTCCTTTTGTTTTTTTCAGAGGCTTTTTGTTGCCTTCCCCTATTCATGATTGCTTTTCTGGATACATTTCGCAAATAGATAATGGGAATAGATTGCATAGATTTCATGAATGGAAGATATCATGTCGCTACATCGCCCTGAGCGTCTCGTCTGGGATCTGGATTGGAACCTTCTGCGCTGTTTCGTGGTGATTGCCGAAGTCAAAAGCATCACCCGCGCAGCAGAACGCCTCAACCTCAAACAACCAAGCGTAAGCAACGCGTTGCGTCGATTGGAAGAGCGTATCGGCCAGCGGTTAGTGGAGCGCGATGCTACTAGGTTTGAACTGACGGAAGTCGGCAAACTGCTTTACGAACAGAGCATCGAGGTATTCGGTGCTATCTCGCAACTGCCGCAATTGGTGCGCGGTGTCGGTGACAATGTGACCGGCCATGTTACTATTTCTGTAGCCAGCCACATCGTATCCCCTCTCTTCGACCAGGCGCTCGCGCTGTTTCATGAACACCATCCCAACGCGACACTGACGATCACCGTATCCGCCAGCACCGAAGTCGCTCGCCTTGTACGAGAAAAACGCGCCTCTTTTGGCCTTGGCCTTGTAAGCAATCGCGATCCTGCGCTTGATTACACCATGGCCTATCGGGAGTTCTTTGGCTTTTTCTGTGGACCGCGGCACCGGATGTTCGGCCAGTCCGGTCTGAGCCTTGCCGATCTGAAAGGAGAACCATCGGTTTCATTTCAGACCGACCATATTGCTGACGCGCTGCGACCCGTAGCCCTATTGCGCAGTGAAGCCCGACTTTCTCCGGATGTGGTCGGCACTTCGTCGAGCCTCGAGGAGGTCCGCCGGATGATCATCACCGGACTTGGCATCGGGCCGCTTCCAGTGCATGTGGTGCGACGCGAGATTGATGACGGCCTTCTTTGGCGTCTGCCCCCTTACGATAACCCTCCGGCAATTGATGTTTTCCTGATCCACAACCCTGAGGCCAATCTCAACAAGGCCGAAAACGCCATGCTTGCTGGGCTGAAATCTATCATCGCTTCAACGCCGCTTGACGAACGCATTTACAACGATTGAAGGATTGCCTCATCGCATTCCACACATTCACGGCTGCGCGAGCAGCGTTTCATGATAGGCCCAGAACTCATCTATGAAACGCTGAGCCAGACTGTTGTCAGGGCCGTTACTGCGGCGAATGACCAAAAACCCCGCATCGACAAAGCTTGTAAATGGCCTGATCACTACGCCACGCCCGCGAAAATCCGTTGCTGAGGATGGGTCGATGATTGTTATGCCGACACCTTCGGCCACAAGTGTCAGAGCTGTGTGTGACAGGCGCGTCTCAATGGTAGCGGAGCGTGGAATTCGAGCAAGGGCAACTTCTACTCGCATCGCAAACAACGAACCCGGTTCGAGCGTAATCATGCGTTCATCAGCGAGATCATCCGGTGAAACCTCTGGATAGTCGGCCAGTCGATGCTCCAGAGGGACGGCCACAACAGCCGGTATCGCGCGGGTCTCAATTATAAAACCGGGCCGGTCGAGCGGGCCGTCGGCAAAACCAATATCCGCCTGACCTGATGCGACGGCCTCCACGACTAAAGCGGAGGGAATGCCGTTGAGAGAGGCGTGGATGTTAGGGCGATCTTTAAGAAAACGGGCGAGGAAGCGCGGCATGATCCCATTTGCAAGTGCAGGCATGGCGGCAATCCGCAGCATGCCAGCATTCTGGCGGCGGATCTCATCAGCAAAACTCCTGATGCGATTGAGCCCGACATAGGCCCGCTCGACTTCCTGCAATAATGTCATTGCTGCTTGCGTGGGAATCAACTGGTTTCCGCGACGGTTGAATAGTTTGAGTTTCGTGTCGATCTCAAAATCGCGGATCAAGCGACTTACCGCAGGCTGAGTGATCGACATCAACTCCGCTGCGGCGGTCATTTTTCCGGTTAGCATGACAGTTCGGAACGCTTCTACCTGACGCAGGTTCATGTTTCACCATAATATTTGGTTATGCTCTGGGCTTTATTTCGAATTTGACTGTATTCAGCCCCGCTGTCAAACCACTCCCATAAACGTACCGGCGCTACAAAAGTACCGGACATAAAAAGGGAACAATGCAGATGAGTGCGATCAGCGCATATCTGGATTTAATGGGATTTGCCGAAGACGGCTGGGGCTACGATATGCTTCGCGCTACGGGCATGACACTTGCAGTAGCCTTTTGCGGCTTCGCAGCAGGCACGGTATTCGGTACCATTGCAGCCGCCGCTTCATTCTCATCGCAACGTATTCTCAGAATGGCAGCTGACGGTTACTCTACTGTGCTTCGTGGCATCCCTGATCTTCTGGTCATTTACCTGTTCTATTTCGGTAGCAGCGCCATATTAAGCCAGGTCGGAGCCTTGTTTGGTGGGCAAGGTTTCGTCAGCGCGCCAATTTTCATCACCGGGGCACTGGCCATCGGTGTGGTATCGGGCGCCTATCAGGCGGAAGTCTATCGAGGGGCTGTGCTGGCACTTCCAAAAGGCGAGATCGAGGCTGCCAAAGCCTATGGTATGCCAACGCGTCTGCTGTTTCGTCGCATCATGGTACCGCAGGCAGCACGCTTCGCCATTCCTGGCATCGGCAATGTCTGGCAGCTCGTTTTGAAGGAATCCGCGCTGATTTCAGTTGTAGGATTGGTGGAACTGATGCGTCAGGCACAGATCGGCGCGGGATCGACGCGCAAGCCGTTCACATTTTTTCTGACCGCCGGACTTCTTTATCTCGTCATCACATTCGCATCAGGCCTTCTGTTCAAGAAAGCAGAAAAGCACGCCATGCGCGGCATCCGGAGGGCGGTATGAGCTTCATCGACCTTCCGTTCATGTTCGACAGTTTCCTACAGCTTTGTCGTGGCATCCCGCTGACGCTTCAACTGATGGGGCTATCGGTTATCAGCGGCGCGGTCCTGGCTCTCATACTGGCCGCAATGCGTCTGTCGGGCAATCTGGTACTCGACCTTATTGCGAGGGGCTACATCTTTGTGCTGCGCGGCACCCCCCTGCTCGTCCAACTCTACATAATCTACTACGGTCTCAGCCAATTTCCCGAACTGCGCAAGAGCTTTCTCTGGCCGTTTTTGCGGGAACCTTATTGGTGCGCGGTGTTGGCTCTGGCGCTCAATACTGCAGCCTATAGTGCCGAAATCATTCGCGGTGGCGTTTTGTCGGTTGCAACCGGTCAGATCGAAGCTGCTCGCGCTTATGGCATGAGTGGGTTCACCCTCGTCCGTCGTATTCTGGCCCCGCAGGCCCTGCGCCAGATGCTGCCCGCCTATTCGAATGAAATCATCTTGATGGTGAAATCCACCGCCTTGGCATCGACGATTACGATGATGGAAGTAACAGGTCTGGCGGCCAAGCTGATCTCGGCCACCTATCGTCCTGTCGAAGTCTTCATCTGTGCAGGTGCGATCTATCTCCTGTTGAATTTTGTGGTCACCAGAATCTTCAAACTGTTGGAATACCGCCTGTCAGCGCACCAGCGTCAGCCTGCGGTCGTGCATGCTTCCTTAGGAAACTCATAATGCAAACTGTAAAAACGCCTGCAGTCGAGATCAAAAAACTCGAGAAATTCTACGGGGCGCACAAGGTTCTGCACTCCGTCTCGTTGCAGGCACACCAAGGGGATGTCATCTCCATTCTGGGAGCATCTGGTTCAGGCAAGTCCACATTGTTGCGCTGCATCAATATGCTGGAGGTGCCGGATGCAGGTAGCGTCGCTATTCACGGCGAGACATATAAGCTCGACCAACAGCCGGGTCGCGCACCGCATCTCAGTGATGCGAAACAGGTTCAGCGGTTACGCGGTCAGGCGACGATGGTGTTTCAATCGTTCAATCTGTGGTCCCATCTGACTATCCTGGAAAATCTGATCGAAGCACCTGTCTTTGTGCAAAAGCGAAACAGGTCCGAATGCATTGCGGAAGCTGAAGCACTGCTGGAGCGTGTTGGCATCGCCGAAAAGCGTAACTTCTATCCGGCTCATCTTTCCGGCGGCCAGCAACAACGCGCGGCGATTGCCCGCGCGTTAGCGATGCGTCCGAAGATCTTGCTGTTCGACGAACCTACCTCCGCGCTAGACCCGGAGCTGGTAGCTGAGGTGCTCAAAGTCATGCGTGATCTGGCTGCAGAGGGCCGCACAATGCTGGTTGTTACCCATGAAATGGGCTTCGCCCGCGATGTATCCAGCCGTGTCGTCTTTCTGCGTCAGGGCGTGATTGAAGAAGAAGGCACGCCCGAAGAAGTTTTTGGCAACCCCAAAAGCGAACGGTTGCGGCAATTCATTTCCAAACAAAACAATTGAACCGATCAATCGGTTTTCTAACAGAGGTGAACAGATGAAACTGAAATTCGTCCTTTCTTTCCTTGGTGGTCTCGCCATAGCAACAGCCGCGCACGCAGAAGATGTCGTGCGCATCGCAACCGAAGGTGCTTATGCACCATGGAATTTTTCTGGACCGAATGGTGTTCTGGATGGCTTCGAGATTGATCTCGCCAATGACCTTTGCGCGCGCATAAAAGCGAAATGCGAAATCACCGCCCAAAACTGGGACGGCATCATTCCGTCGCTTACCGCCGGCAAGTATGACGCCATCATGGCAGGCATGAGCATCACGCCCAAGCGTGAGGAAGTGATCGCGTTTTCGTCTCCTTATGCAGCTGCCATCAACTCCTTCGCAGTCATGGAAGACAGCGACCTTGCCGATCTGCCGGAAAGCGGCAAGCCACTCAATGTCGATGCTGATGCAGCCAAACCAGTACTCGAAGAAATCAGCAAGAAAATCAAGGGCAAGACCGTAGGCGTTCAGGGGTCGACGACCGCTTCCGCCTTCATGGAGCAGTATTTCAAGGATGGCGCGGATGTACGTGAGTACAAGACCGCGGAGGAACACAATTTCGACCTGACCAGCGGTCGTGTGGATGCGGTTGTTGCCAATGCGACAGTTCTTGCTGCATCGCTCGAAAAGGATGACATGAAGGGCGCAAAGCTGGCTGGGCCGCTGTTTTCCGGCAAAGTCTTCGGCATGATCGGCATCGGTTTACGCAAGAAAGATACGGAGCTGAAGGAGCGCTTCGATACTGCTATCCAGGCAGCGATTGCTGACGGTACGGTGAAAAAGCTGTCCGAAAAGTGGTTCAAGGTGGACGTTAGCCCGCAAAACTAAGCCGAAGCAATCAGGCCTGACAATTGTCAGGCCCGCCTCTCCCACACTGTGACAACAGATTGAAACTAAGAATGCGCAGATTGCCGGATCAGAACATCGTCATTATCGGAGCGGGACTGGTGGGCTCTGCCATCGCCTGGGGTCTCGCCCGGTCCGGGCTGCGCCCGATGCTTCTCGATGGAGAGGACTTGTCCGTGCGCGCATCGAGGGCCAATTTCGCGCTCATCTGGGTACAGGGTAAGGGCTTAGGTGCACCACACTATGCCCGTTGGACAATGCAATCTGCACGCCGTTGGTCGACTTTTGCAGATGAGTTACACGATGTCACGGGTCTGGATGTAGCGCTCAGACAGACGGGAGCCTTTACCTTCTGCCTCAACGAGCGTGAACTAGAAATGTTTTCTGCAGACGTCGAAAACGTTGCGCACGAGCTAGGCAACGACGCTCCCGAACACGTCGTGCTTGACCATCAGCAAACAGCGGGAATGCTACCATTGATCGGCCGGGACGTGCTTGGTTCGATCTATTCACCAATGGACGGCGACGTGAATTCGCTTCGCCTTTTTCGCGCATTACATACCGGCATGATGAAACTTGGCGCTTGCTACAAACCGCATTGTGAAGTTTCGTCCATCACCCCAAAGAATGGCGGCTTTCTTCTGAGTGGCAAATGGGGTGAGGTCTTTGCCGAGCGTATCATTCTGGCTGCAGGTAACGGCAATGCTGAACTTGCCAAATCTGTAGGTCTGGATGCTCCCGTTGTACGCAGCAAAGGTCAAATCCTAGTAACGGAGAAATGCGCGCCCTTCTTCCCCTTTACAGCGGCAACGCTGCGGCAAGCTGACGAAGGCGGCGTCATGATCGGCGACAGCCAAGAAAGCCATACCGACCAAATCACCACCAATCAGGATATTAGTGCGGTTCTGGCTAACAGAGCAGTTCGGACATTCCCCCATCTCGCCCAGGTCAATGTTATTCGCAGTTGGGCTGGGTTTCGAGTGAAAACACCAGACGGCTTGCCAATTTACGAACAATCCGAAACTCACCCAGGCGCTTACGTCGTGATGTGTCATTCCGGCGTCACACTTGCGGCAAACCACGCCCTGATCGTGGCGCAGGAAATTGCTGTCGGCGCTAAACAACTTGCTGGCGATGCGTTCAATGGCCGGAGGTTTCATGTCTGCTAGAATCTTCCAAAAAACTGAAACACCTGAGGAAACTGTGACGATCACATTTGATGAGCATACCTTGACGGTGCCTGCCAATGTTACTGTCGCCGCGGCACTGCTCGGAGAGGGTATCAACCGGCTCCGAAACAGCGTCGTTGGTGATAAGCCACGCGCACCCTATTGCCTGATGGGTATCTGTTTTGAATGCCTGGTCACCATTGATGGTGTTCAGAACCGTCAAGCCTGCATGATGCCTGTAGCCAATGGAATGGTCATTACTTCCCAATCGGGCGCCCGTCGGGTGGGATCGTGACGGCAATGCTCAAGCGAATTTCCGACATTCATGCGGTCAACGCGTTCTACGATCTCGCCATTATCGGCGCTGGACCAGCAGGCATGTCCGCAGCCGCGGAGGCGAGCGCCGCTGGGGCGAGCGTTGTTATGTTCGACGAGAACCCTGCCGCCGGTGGCCAGATTTACCGTGGCATCGAACAAAATACCAGTGCTCGAAGGCCATTTCTCGGCGACGACTACTGGCGCGGCAAAGACCTACTCAATGCATTTCTCACAAGCAACGCAACCTATGTGCCGCAAGCTTTTGTTTGGAGCGTCGAACCGCGGGATAGCGACAAAAGCAACAGTGTCGAACTTCGCGTATCAGTAAGCGGCAAAAGCGGTATTACTTTCGCGCGCCGTGTGATTTTCGCGACCGGCGCCATGGAGCGCCCCATGCCGGTCAAGGGCTGGACATTGCCAGGTGTGATGACGGTCGGCGCCGCGCAAATTGCACTAAAAGCTTCAGGTCTCCTGCCGTGCGGGCGTGTGGTTCTGGCGGGAACAGGCCCCCTGCTCTACATGTTTGCCGCACAGTTGTTGAAGGCAGGCGGCAAGGTTGCTGCTCTGCTTGATACAACGCCCGTTGGAAATTACGCCAAAGCCGCGCCCAACCTGCTTTCATTCCTTCGCTCGCCCTATGCTATCAAGGGGCTTTCCCTCCTTTTCAAGGTGCGCAAGTCGATACCCGTATATTCGGGTATCACCGATATCGTCGTTGAAGGCGAAGGCGAAGCAGAAGCCGTCTGCTTTTCGGCAAAAGGCAAGACACATAGACTGGCTGTAGATAGCATCTTCCTGCATCAAGGTGTGATCCCCAATAATAGCCTCGCGAACGCTTCCGGCTGCGCACTCGTTTGGAACGATGACCAGAAGTGCTTTCAGCCCAAGGTTGATGAGAGCGGGCGTTCGTCTGTTCCAGCGATTTATATCGCTGGTGACGGGAGCGGTATTGGCGGAGCATTGGTTGCCGAACAGAGCGGGCGCATCGCTGCGCTCGCGGCCTGTCAGGATATCTTTCCGGCAATGGCGACGGTGTTGACGAAGAAGATTGAAGAGGCGCGGGCGCAAAAACTGCTCTTCGAACGCGGCCGCGCCTTTATCGATGCACTTTATCTGCCTGCCCAAACGTTTCGCGCACCATCCGATCGTGACACGATTATCTGCCGTTGTGAGGAAGTGAACGCGGGCGCAATCCGCGACGCAGCCGCCAGCGATATTGCTGGTCCCAACCAGCTTAAAACCATGTTTCGTTGCGGCATGGGTCCTTGTCAGGGCCGCTTGTGCAGTTCAACCGTCACAGAAATCCTGGCGGAGGTGCAAAACCGCCCCCCCCAAGCAGTCGGTTTCTATCGCCTGCGTGCTCCGGTTAAACCGTTGGCGCTCAGCGAAATCGCAGCATTACCTCAAAGCCCCGATGCCGTCTTCGCCGTTACCGGCGAGCCCGCAGAAAATTCCCACACAATCTTAAAGGATTAAACTATGGCAAAACGTTTCATTCAGACACCTATCATGCATCGCGTCGTCGAACACAATGGCATTGTCTATGTCGGTGGAACCACCTGTGATGATGAAAGTCTCAATATGGCTGGTCAGACCCAGGAAATCCTGGCCAAAATCGACAGCTATCTCGCCCAGGCAGGCACCGACAAGACCAAGCTGCTGGCAGCTACTATTTTTGTAACGGATCTCAGCATGAAGCCAGAAATGGACAAAGTCTGGAAAGAGTGGATCGATCCTTCGCTGCTACCAACCCGCGCAACAGTTGGCGTCGCAGATCTGGGCGGCGACACGCTGATTGAGATCGTCGTTTCGGCGTATAAATAACTAATACTGAAAAGGCCGCGTTGAATTTCTGAGATAAGAAGCCGCTGACTGCCAGATGGTCAGCGGCTTTTCATATCTCGGTCATTGCCGTTGATTTTCTGTAGATCCAATTGTCGTTGCCTGCACGCTTAAACGTTGCCGCAATCGCTCACTGCATGTCACAGCTTTCCTGGCCTCTTGCAGCTATATTTGCTCAACGCAGCGCTTTATGGTTTGGATCTAATTGCGCGCTCCAATCCGCGCACAAGCCGGACATTTTCTTCATTGAGAATGTCAAATCGCAAAAACCCGCTTGCTCACGTGCAACCATTAATTTTGCGGGGTGCTCAGATGATGAAATGGTCTGAAATATAAGCAAGAATTGGATGGTTCCAAATTCGGAACAGAATGATACTCAAAGCAAATTCTTTCAAATCACAATCCGTCGCTTATTCCCGACAAACCCGAGAAGCCACGTCATGAAAAAACTGTTCTGTGTGTCACTGGTCGGCATGTTCTGTTTGTCTGCACCCGTTGGAGCACTTGCTGAGGGCTTGGGGCTGGCCGAACGTCGTGCCATTGCGGCTTATGCGACAGATGTCTGGCCGAAATACCAACTAGAAATTCAGGATCTTGCCGGTTTTCCGGTTACCATCAATCTAGATACCCAAAGTCTGGCACTACCCGGACTTGCAGATTCATACGCAAGTGACGATTACTTGCGTAAACCGATCATTGACCCGATACTCCAAGCGATTGGAACAATCACTGCAACACAGATCGGCAGAGCCGCTCTCAAAGACGGCCTGAAATCCATCGTCATCCGCTATGATGAGGCAAGCGCACCTTCAAGCAACTATAGTGATGGTGTAACGATGGAAGATGGCATTTTGAATATAAACTGGAAACCTTATACCAATGTCGATGATGTTGAGCCTCGCGCACTTGCAATATTAAGTGTAATCGAACCCGCATTATAAATCTATGCCACGTACAGGTGACCTGAAGTGAACCTCAAAATCAGATCTTTGGCCCTTCCCACATTATCAGCTCTGTTGCTCTCCTCTGTTACAACCCTGGCTCAGAACAATGAGCACCCAGCCTATCTGGAAAGGCTCAATGATCAGGGCATTGTTGCATATTGTAGTGATCTTGGGTTTCTCGAGCCCGATTCCGAGAAATTCTTCCGTGTCGGCACTGAAGCGATTTTTGGTGAGGTGGAGAGTTCGGCTGAGGCTGACCTGCATGAACAAAAGGGGCGCGATGGGATCTCTTATTTGCAAGGTGATGAACAATCCCTCGAAGACCTCGCCGCGGCCAATGAAGTCGATGTCAAGGAGGTTTGCGAGCAGTACAAATCGCAGGTAATGCTTGGCCGTATGATGGCTAAAAACAAATCCAGCCAATAGTTCTTCCTGTCTGCGGAATGCAAACTCAATCCATTCAAGGCACTGTTTCCATGCACAAAAAGCCGCTCGCCGTCTTACTATCCATGCCCCTCATCATCACGTCATCTTTTGCATTTGCCGATGATACGCAGCTTTTGTTTAATTCATCGCGCAACCAGCTCGGTCTGATCAAATATTGCGTCGCGGAAGGTCACATCTCAGATAACGTTGTTTCGGCTTATGAGAAGATTATCACGATGCTCCCTGCACCTGCAGATGCTTCCCAGGGCGATCAATACGAAAGCGCGGGTGAACAAGGCTACAGCTTCGATGGCGAGAACCGCACTTCAATGCAGGACATAGCCAATGGTACCGGAACCTCGATTGCGGATCATTGCGCTCAGTTCGCGGCGCTGACAAATCAATGAACTGAAATAAACGCATCCCACAACCCACCTTCAAGAAAGCTACGGATGACCTTAACAGAAATACTGTTTGTTGTAGCTCCGATCATTGCCGCAATGATTATTGCCTTATTAGTGACCTTTCGAATGCTAAGACGGGAGTATTATTGGGCAGTCATCCCATTTGCCTTGATTGCGATCGTGGCTTTGTTGGTCACATCCTGACGACTCCCCGGCTTCAATAGGTTGATCGCGAAACTCGTGGATTAAATTCGACGCTGGGATACCCACCTTAAGCCTGAAACCCGCCCTAGTCACAGGGGCGGGACAGATCGGGGCCGCCGGTTTGCAGACCTGCTGAAGATCGTGGAAGGCTGGGACGCGACCGCTTGCCTCTGAGGGGAGGCACTTCCCCGTCTTGTACACATAGCTTCAATCCGACCAAACTCTGATTGTTCGCCTAGGCTTTTGGGTGACTCTCCGCAAGGTGGCGAAATAAACAAGTGACTGACACCGCGTAGATGCTTAGCCCACCTGCTACCCGGTGACGTCCCGGGATCGCAAAAACCATAGCTTCCATCGAGCCACATTCAAGCTCTGCCACCCATTGATCCTCTCTGTAAGGATGGTCGAAATTCATCAATCATAGGCTTGTCGTCCCCCTGACATATCGTGTTAAAACCGAAGCGAGGGTTCCATACGATAACAATGGCATGTTTCTAATCATTCGAAGCCTATAAGTTGCAGCCGATATCAGCAGCCCCGAGTTGGAGATCGCAATATGAGGATTGCCAGGAAAATTTTAGTCGCCGGCATGGCAATATGGCCAATCTCTGGTGCCTTGGCTGCGAGCCCTTTATATCTTTCTTGCGAGTTCAAACAACCCTCTGGAAAACCTCAGGTTTTCAATTTCGTGCTGGATGAATCTGCTGGCACGGTTGGGGTCTATGTGCCCAGCAGCGGAAGTCAAAGAACATCGCAGAGCGTATTCACGGCAAACAAAGTGAGCTTGAATGAGGGTTCGGTGGCTTGGGAGATTGATTTGTCCAATCGGACTATCGTCCGCGACATGAGGATGGTTGGAGTGAAGGATAGCGGTAAATGCAAAGAAGTATCAGCAGAACAGAGCGGTTTTGAACAATAGAAGCCTACATTAGTGCAGCGTGGCCCGACAGCGCGCTAACGATCAGGTATCGTTCGGTGAGATAACTGCGACCGTCGAAGGCCGGTCGGGCAAGGCCATGGAGCAAGGAGGGCCAAGCCTGATTGTTGTCGCGCAATCCTACGTTTCACCATCGTGCTCAGCAACCCAAGACCTTGCCCAACATTTCCTCGGCAGCTAGCCGGCCGAGTTGAGGGGCGAGGATGACGCCTGGATGGGCAACGATGGCATAAAGGCCTTCGACGTCAGTGAGAAATCGACGCAACGGCACTCCGTCCTCTGTCATGGGTCGGTACGCGGCATTCACCGACAAAAGAGTTGGTCTCTCAGAGAGAGCGAACATCCGAGCGATCGTCGAGGACGTCCTGTCGGCAAGCGCCGGAAGGCCTGCTTTTCCATCAAAAGGGTAATCTTCCGCCGAAACAAAATCGCCGGCAAGGCCTGGACGAAGCTCCACTCCTACGCCACAAATGAGATGACGCAGAACGCCGGTCCCGCCCGCAAAACGCATTAATACAGCTGGCTCCTCACGCAGAGGCAGTGCAATTCCGAAAGATTCGGTCAAGAATGCGGCCGCCCTGGCGTTCGCCAACACCACGATATCGGCGGCAACGACACCTTTCGTCGTCCTTACACCGGCAACACGGCCTCCCCGGGTCTCGACGCTTTCTACACTGGTCCCGCAAATGATTTCGCTACCCGCTTCGCGTGCGGCATCCAGCAGTTGGTGGGTGAATTCGCGTGGCTCAACGGCGAAATCGTCTGGGGCCCAGGCGGCAAGAGCCGGCAATGTGGCAAGCCGTGGCTCCATTGCTGCTGCGCCAGCACGATCTAGTGCTGCAATACGGACACCAAAAGCTTGTTGCTCGGCAATATGGGCGGCGGTCTCCTCATCTGAGTCCAACCAGACGAGCGAGCCGCGAGCTGCGATCGGTAAAGGCCCAAGCCCGCGCTCAAGGCGATTGAACTCCATAGCCGCTTGAGCTTTGGACGCAAAATTTGACGGATCGTCCGAGGGTAAGCTGCTGTTTGTGCCGACCCAACCGTAGGACCAACGTGTGACGCCGCTGGCGGGAGAAGCATCCTTCTCGAGAACCGTCACGCGCGCGCCATTGCGCGCGAGATGCCAAGCGGCTGACGCTCCCATGACACCAGCCCCGACCACCACGACCCGAAGTGCAGCTTGATTCAAAAATCCGTCCTCCTCAGAATGCGGGCTTATTTACAGATTTTTTATCCACTGTCGCGCAAGAATATCGTTGCGGGTTGAACGCGACCATCAATTGCGTCTTTTAATCGAGTTGGCTTCAACGAATTTTTTAAAAAAACTGGGGTGTCCAGAAATGTGGCGCAAAAATTAGTCTAAACGCGCCATTTAGATGCCGTCGTCCAGCAGCCCGAGGATTGAACAGTCCGTCTGAACTTTAATCTTGAGTGTCGACCTTGCCTGTGGGGAACAAACATGAAGTGGCCAAGATGCTGCTTAGTTTGGTGCCATCTGACTCAGTCTTCCTGGAAATGGACGGAACGTCAGCAAGATTAGGACGGCTACCAGTCCCATTCCCCATGAGCCGACATACATCAGGGCATAAGAGTTAAAGCGATCATAGACGAACCCGCCCAGAAGCGGGCCAGTTGACATCCCGAGGCTGCCAGCCATTGCCGTTCCCCCAATTATGGTGCCCATCATCTTCAAAGGAAAATTCTCCCGTATGATCACGGCATAAAGCGGCATAGTTCCTGCGTAGATAAAGCCAACAAGTGCAGCCACCGCATAAAAAAGGCCTAGCGTCGAGACGAACGAATATGCCAGCACTCCGAAAGCCTGTGCGAGAAGCCCAATCACCAGGACACGCTGAGCGCCAAAGCGGTCACCTGCAAGGCCGAATCCTATACGACCAAACATGCCGGCCAGTCCCTCCACACTGTAGATCGACACCGCAGCAATCATAGGGATACCGCATGTCACCGCGTAGCTTACTGTGTGGAAGATCGGCCCGGAATGTGTTGCACAGCAAAAGAAGTTAGCCAACATCAATGTGATGAATTGGGGAGATCTCAAAGCCTGTCGAACCGTCATATCCGATTGTGGTGCGATTGCAGCCATTTCTTGCGATCCAGTGTCGATTGAAGGCGGGCGGCGCACCAGAAGTGCTGCCGGGATCATCAATGCCGCCGAAAATCCCGCAATGATCAACATTGCGGTACGCCAATCGTGGATGCTCACAAGCCAGGCCGCAAACGGTGCCATGGTCATCGGAGCCATGCCCATACCCGCAGAAACCAACGAGACCGCCAAGCCACGCTGCGTGTCAAACCAGGCTGTGACGCTGGCCATCATCGGCGCGAAGACGGCCGCGGTCGCAGCACCCACGAGAACACCGAAAAGAAGTTGGAATTCAGTAAGTGACCCCGCCCGGCTGGCAAGAGCCAGGCTCAATGGCAAAACGAGCGAGCCTGTCAAAACCACTGGACGCGGCCCAAACCGGTCGGACAGGCTACCCCATAGCAAACTCGCCGCTGCCATGGCTAGAAAGCCAACGGTCATTGCCGTGGAAATCCCTGTGACAGACCAGCCGGTGTCCTGCGCCATTGGCCGTAGGAAAACCGGCAGCGAAAACATGGCTCCCACGGCGACACACCCCAAAAGACCACCTGAAGCCACGATGACCCAGCGATAGGAAACGCTCATATTGCTCCCCAATAAGTCCATTCGCAACATGCAGAAGTTCGATCAGGACGCATGACAGACGTGCAATATCTGTGATCCGTGCTGCCAAGCCATCGACGGCGTCGCTGACCGGTGCTTCGGCCTCAGCCCTGCGACGGCTTCCAATCGGATGAAGGAATGGTGTTGATCATCCACGGAATTCCGAACCTGTCGACAAGGGAACCGAAACCAGGTGACCAGAAGGTCTCCCCGAAGGGCATGACGGCTTTGCCACCTTCAGCGAGCTGCTCGAACCAGCGCTGGGCCTCGCCTTTATCCTGGGTGTGCAAAGTCACATCAAAACCATTTTTTGGCTTGTCGATATTGCGCGACCATTCAACATCCATATCTGCACCCATCAAGGCCTGATCACCGACCTGAAGCCAACAGTGCATCAGCCAGTTTCTGTACTTCTCATCTGTAATGGGCATGTCTGGAGGACCATCGCCGTAGGGCATTGCGGCGGTAATCTCTCCACCGAGGACCTTGGCATAGAATTGAAACGCTTCACGACACTGGCCCTGAAAGCTCAGGCTTGTCACAATCTTCATGATGGTCTCTCCCATTGAAATGCAATGCGTCAAGTAATGTGGCCACACCAATCCAACTTGGCACACCCTCCTCCGATTTATCTTGCCGGGAACGGGGAGAGGACTGCGTTAATGCGGCGGTCGCATCCGTTTCTACACTGCCTAGACCGCACCCATTAAAGCGATCACCGTCCACGATACATTGATATCAAACTAATTATGCGCGTATGTCAAGCGGTCGACCCGACGCCCCCGCCAATCTTAACCCCCGCGATCGGCGCGAGACCATGGTGAAGAACTGAGGAGCGGACATTACGTCTTTCAGAACGAACAGTTATAGGACTAACTTTTTTTTCAGTCACCAACGATCGATGGAGCAATTATCCGCTATCGAAAGCAAAACGGCTCCTCCATTGAGCCCAAAGTCATCACTGCTATGACAGCTGGATGCTTGATCAATCAAGCGTTCATGAAACAAATTGACTAAAACGTTTCAATGTTTCCCCACGTCCGTCCAATGCGAAGCGGGCTTCGAGAAACGCGCCATTTTGAACAAAACGATTGATACATCTAACGTATATCAGATGGAGACGCGGACAAGAATCTGGAAAGAAAAATATTAATTCGAATAAAATTTGAAAAGTCTGAATAAATAGGATAAATATCAGATATCGATATTTTGCTAAAGAGTTTTTGCTTACTGCACATTTAGCACCGTGCGCTGATCGAACCCCCTTTTAGAAAATCGTATCACTTTCGGCATGCCTCGGCATGCCGTTGACTATATTTCATTGAAAGGGTTCAGCATGACCACTGGAACAGTTAAATGGTTCAATACGACGAAGGGCTTTGGCTTTATCCAGCCCGATAATGGCAGCGCAGATGTCTTCGTTCACATCTCAGCGGTCGAGCGCTCTGCTATGTCTTCAATTAATGAGGGCCAGAAACTGACCTATGAGCTGGAAGAGGATCGCAGATCTGGAAAAATGTCGGCTTGTAACCTTCAGGCCGTTTAATGAAGTTATCTTCTAATCCTTGACCACGGATGTACTGGCAACGGACTAGAGGATTTCTTTTAAAGGGTCGAGTGCACGCTCGGCCCTTTTTATTAGTCTTTTGTGGGAAACAAACAGTTGCTGATGCGTTATCTTTGAACACTGCCACAGAAGAGCCGGTCAAAATTGACCCGACGCGCCATAATAAAGGCCTCTTATCTGATGTGCGGCCACCATTGAACCAAACCAATCTCCAAGGAAATAGTGATGCGAGAGGTAAAAATTTCAAATCATTTTTAACGGAGCGGGGGATTCTCGACAATCCGTGCAAAATTGTCTGCCAACCATTCCAAGCTATGGAGACCGAAGCGGTGACCACTAAAGATCCAAAAGACACGATTTTCAAGCCGATACTTTCTCGAATGGAAGCGCAAAAAGCTGCGACCGATAAGTCAGCGAAGGCAATTCTTAATCAGGAAAAAAGCGCAAAAGACGCAAAAACTCTGCGGCTGAGAGCCGCCAGGATTGCTCGAGATGAAAACCCATAACAATCAAAGGAGATATTTTGCAAGTTCTAGTCCGTGATAACAACATCGATCAGGCGCTCCGCGTCCTTAAAAAGAAATTGCAGCGTGAGGGCGTCTTTCGGGAAATGAAGGCTCGCCGCGCTTACGAAAAGCCATCTGAGAAGCGCAATCGGGAAAAAGAAGCGGCTATAAGTCGTGCGCGCAAAGAGGCAAAAAAGAAAGCTCAGCGCGAGGGGTTGCTTCCGAAGCCGAAGAAGAAGCCATTTTTGCGAAAGTCGCCTACACAGCAGCCGACAGAGCAGCAAAAAGAAGCTTAGTAATTCTGCAGGCGCGCGGCACTAGCCGCGCCGCCACATAGATATTACATTGACGATTTGCTGCTTCGAAGCCCTGTCAATTAATGTCGCTGGATGTCAGATTCGAGGATCGAGTATCCGTCAATTTAGAATAAGTTTTCATCAGGGAACAGACGATAATCCCCAATTCCGTCTCGTTGATTGACAGTTTCTGGTCAACCCATGCCACGCCAGCTCCCAGCGGCCTATGACTTGAGCATGGGCGGCTGCGCTTTCGCTACAGCCCTTTACGTCGGAATTTCCTACCTCTTCGCAATTTCCCCCCTCTTCGCAATGCCGATGCGAATGAGACGGAGGGATCATTTATCCCTCCCCAACGATATCAACGTTCTTTTCCGGCCTGCAACTCCTCAAAGGCAATCTGCAATTTTGCACCTATCATGGCGAAAGGTTCGGGTGGTATCCAGCTCGGGCCATTCATACTCAGGCGGTCAGTCAGGAGTTGAGAACCCGCACCGGATGCCAAATCGGCAAGCAGAACGCCCTGGCTTGTTCCCCGAAGGACGCCCGCTCCCCCACAACCGACTGATACAAACATTCCTGGATAGGCCTCTCCAAAATAGAAGCCACCATTGTGTGTTACAGCTGTAAATCCGCCCCATACAAATTCAAATTCATGTGTTCGCATATGCGGGAACCGGTTTTTATACAAACTGGTGAGCATCGCTCTTGCTCGTTCGGGAGCAAGCTCGGTCTCGTATGAGTCACCGCTGCGGATTAACAGCCTTCTGCTTGTCTTTCTCATAGTTGTGCCCATGCGGTGGGCAGGTAGTATTCCCCATTTGGATGCCTCACCTAGATTTGCTAGTTCACCTTCGTCTAGTTCAGGTGTGAAGGCTCCATATGTCAGGATTCCAATCATTCTATTGCGAACAACGCCCAGCTCACGAGCATGAAGATTGTTAGTGATAAATACCCGATCAGCAATAAAATCACCCTGGTTCGTCTTAAGACAGAACGGCGAACTCTTTGAGACGGACTGAACGACAATGTTCTCAACTAAGTGCACAGACGAAGGGAGGTTGTCCGCCAGTCCTCTGTGCAAAGCTGCGGGTTGAATAAGAACCTTTGTTAACGACTCTAGACCGTAACGATAGTATTTGGTTCCAATGATTTGAGCCAATTCATTTGGAGAATACTCCCTAGGGTTAATGCCCCAGTTACGATAGGTAGCAACCGTCGCCCGAGCGCTTTTTTCTACACGCGGCGTGGCGGCGGCCGTAATTGCCAACGGGTTTTCATCCCAGTCGCAATCGATCGAGTAGCGATAAACCTGTTTCTTAAGCTCGTCCAGACCAGCCTGGACAATGTTCATCTGCCTTAAGGCCCAGTCAGCTGCAAAACCCTCTGCGTTGGCACTCGGTTCACCTGGATTGATCAGCAAATAACCCGAGTTTCGACCAGAGGCACCCTCCCCAATTGTCGAAGCTTCCAGAAGCAATATTGGTTCATCGGGATTTAGTTCCGCTAAACGCCGCGCGGTTGCAAGGCCAGTGTAGCCGGCCCCTACGACAATGTTTCGAAAGCGCCGGGTTTTTGGAAGAACCGTTTGGGCCACCCGAGGCGGCAGAAGCGCGTTCCAGCCAGACCCCGATTTATATTTAGGAGCCATCTGCATAGTTTTCTCCACGACTTATCGACACGCCTTAACCAGCCGTGCACGATCGTTACGCAAGCTCGTCGATTACGAGCCCCATGTGTTTGATTTGGTTAACAAATCATCCGACTATCTTACGGATGGTCTTCATGAAGATTCGAGCGCCTATACCAATTAGAGCATCTGGATAGTCGTAATCTGGATTGTGCAAACCTGGATGCCCTTCCCCTGCTCCGAGAAAAAACATTGCGGACGGGGCGACACTCCGAAATAGGCCGAAGTCTTCACCGGGCCTGATCGGGAGAATATCTCTGCTTTCACCATGCGCAATACCTAATTCATCCAGTGCATGACGGATGGCCGATACAGGTTCTGGTGAATTGAAACACTGTCGGAATATCTGATGGTATGACACAACAGCATTCAAACTAGCGGCTTCCGCTAGCTCATGCACCATTCCTTCAACCGTCGCCATCAGTTCCGCCATTTTTCCGTCGGTCATTGTGCGAAGCGTTACCCATATCTCGCCATGGCCAGGACTGATCCCGAAATTTTCATCTCCAATAAAAGCGTGTGTGACTGTGGCCTGCCTGAAATCGTCATTAACTACGGTTGCAGTGCCGACTGCTGTTAAAGTACTGAGCAGTCGCGCGATCGTTAATGTTGGCGCAACGCCTTCCTCCGGCGAGGCCGCGTGGGCAGTCTTACCATCAAACGCAATCTTCATGCCCCTCGTCGCACAATTTACAGCCCCATCTTTGAGGGCAACAAATCCCAAAGGCAGCCCCGGGAAGTTGTGCTGCGACAGCACCATGTCAGGCTTGATCAATGCAAATTTCGGATCGGTAATCACGGCAGCCGCACCTGCTCCATTTTCCTCCGAAGGTTGGAACAGCAGAACGGCACGCCCGCGTTTTGGTCGGGATTCACCGAGCCCAACGCCGATTGCAAGAAGCGTTGCGCTGTGACCATCGTGACCGCAAAGATGGCCTTTTCCCGGAATTTCCGATCGGTAAGGTAGGCTAGATAATTCCTGAATTGGAAGCGCATCGAGTTCGGAGCGGAGCATCACTGTCGGGCCCTCTTCCAAACCGCGATAGATCGCAGCGACACCATTCCCCCCAAGTCCAGAGATGATCTCATCAGCGCCAGTTTTTTCCAGCGCCTCAATTACCTTACCGGCTGTCTCTGATTCCTCACCTGAAATTTCGGGCCGTCGGTGCAATGCATGGCGAAATGCAACAATATCGGACAATTGATCGTCATTTAAAAACATAGGATTCCCTGCTTCAAAGAAGCTGCACCCGCATGCCGGGTAGCGAAGCGATTACGACTTTGAACTACTGCGACAAATGCTTGCGTAAGAATGATCTCGTTCGTTCCTCGGTGGGGTTTACAAAGACTTGAGCTGGATCACCCTGCTCGACGACGACACCACCATCCATAAACATCACGTGATCAGACACCTCAGATGCGAAGCGCATCTCATGGGTCACGATGAGCATAGTCATGTGCTCAGCCGCAAGCTGCTTCATGACCAAGTTAACCTCCTCGACAAGCTCCGGGTCGAGCGCTGATGTTGCTTCATCAAACAGCATGACTTTGGGCTGCATCGCGAGAGCGCGCGCAATCGCAACCCGCTGCTTTTGACCGCCTGATAACCGCGCCGGATATGCTTTGCCCTTATCCGCCAAACCAACTTTTTCAAGCATTCCATTAGCGAGGTTTAGTGCTTCAACCTTATTCAATCCCTTAAGCCGCATGGGAGCTATCATAATATTGTTGAGGACATCGAGATGAGGAAACAGGTTAAATTGTTGAAAGACCATTCCCATTTCCTGGCGTATGCGATTGATGTGTCTTTCAAAAGCTCGCCCCTTCAAAGGTCGATTAACCTGGTTTCCATCAAGCCATATCTCACCGCCCGAGATCTCTTCAAGCATATTGATCGATCGCAGCAGTGTACTCTTGCCGGACCCGCTCGGTCCGATAATCGATACAATCTTCCCACGGGCGACACTTAAATCTATGCCCTTTAAGACTTCATGTTGTCCGTAAGACTTGCGGATATGCCGCAGCTCAATCATGGGTTCTTGATGCTTCATCGGATAGCTTCCGCTTTCTTGGCGGCCTTGCTCAGGACGAATTCCATCGCGAGATTCACGATGTAATAGAGAACAGCGGCGGCAAAGTAGAATTCGAATGGGCGATATGTCTCGCTAATACCTCGCTGTGCAGCGAGGACTAGCTCCGTGATTCCAAGCACTGAAAGGACAGCGGTGTCCTTTAGAAGGATAATACTGTTGTTCCCAACTTGCGGCAAGGCTGTAAGAATTGCTTGGGGAACAATGAAGTGGCGCAAAGTAGCAATCCTACCAAAACCAAGCGTTCGTGCTGCTTCCGTCTGACCATGATCGATAGCTTTCAAGGATGCACGGAAAATATCAGCGTTGTACGCGGCATAATGGAAACCCAAGCCAATCACACCAGTCCAAAATGCGGGAAGCATGACACCGATCTGTGAAAGACCATAGTAAAGCATATAAAGTTGGAGAAGAAGGGGAGTTCCCATGAAGAGAAACATCACTGCGCGAATTGGCAAGCTTGCAAACTTCGGCGCATATAATGTCGTTACAGCGATGACCATTCCCAAGACAACACTCACTGTACCAGCAAGCAGCGTAATAAGGACAGTCCATGTCAGTCCAGTGAGCAATAGACCCCAATAGGAAGGAACCACGCTAAAGTCGAGGCTCATGCGTTCGCTCCCTGCTCTGCAACGAATCGGCCTTCTAGAAAGCGGATGACGATTGAGATGGCTGCAATTATAAGGAGGTAGGCAGCGCCTGCGAGAGCAAAGACTTCGAAAGGCTTATAGGTAGAGGTGACAAATCGCTGTGCACTGTAGGTAAGTTCTACGACGCCAATCGTCGAGACCAATGCTGTACCCTTCGATAGGATGATAGTGTTGACCCCTAATGAACGGACCATCAGCGGTGCTGCCTGAGGCAAGACAAACAATTTCATTGTGTCGAACCGACTGAAGCCTAACGATCGGGCTGCCTCACTTTGCCCTTTGTCAACGGAGAGGATTGCGCCTTTCATCCCTTCGGACATGTATGCGCCGATATTAAAACCCATAGTTAGCACCGCCGCTACAAAGGGCGTCATTTCTAGACCAAACTGGGGCCCTCCGAAATATACCAGAAACAGCTGCACGAGCAGGGGGGTTCCCCGCACCACGCTTACATAAGCTGCCGCTAGCCAACGAAGCACTGCAATCGGCGAGAATCGACACCATGTTAGAAAGACAGCTACCAAAAGCCCTATGACCAGCGAAACGATCGTCAAAGCAATCGTCATGAGAGCGGCATCAGCTATGAACGGTAGGATCCGTACGACCAGCCCAATATCCATGTGCAGACTTTCCTGAGACCAAACGCCGACAGCGTTTGGATTGGCGGGCTATGAAGCCCACCAATTCCTAAAGAACGGTTTGGGGCGCCTCCGCGCGGCGACCCTTGGGGCCAAACTATCTAATGTCTCTGCCGACCCATTTTTTAGCGATAGCATCATAAGTGCCATCCGCCATGATCTCGTCAAGAGCTGCCTTTAGAGCAGCAGCAAGCTCGGGATTATTCTTTCGAATAGCGAACCCCACATCGAAGCGCGGCATCTGCTCTTCCATGAGCTGCTCAATGGGAGCATTGCTTTTGGCGATCGCCACATAAACAGGTATGTCATCGGCGACAATTGCATCAACTCGACCCGCATTTAGGTCAAGGAGCAACTCCGGGAGACCTTTGTAGGTACGGACGACAAATTTGTTCTCGTCACGAACCCATTTTTCAGCAGCCTCACCAAGCGTCACGCCAACCGTCTTGCCCTCAAGTTCCGCAGCACTTCGGGCCGATGAACCTTTACGAACGAATATTCCCAATCCTGTGCGATAATAGGGACCAACGAAGTCAACTGCCTTCTTGCGCTCTTCTGTGATACCCATAGATCCGATGATGGTATCATACCGCCCTGTGACCAAACCGGCAATAATTCCGTCCCACGATGTCGTGATTGTATTGGGTTCAACCTTTAATCGACGGGCGATTTCCGCAGCGATGTCGACGTCGAATCCAACCAATGTATTCGTTTCATCGACAAAACTGAAAGGTGGGAATACTCCAGACACTGCATTCGATAATTTGCCCGCAGATTGGATTTTCTCAAGATCGTCAGCTTTTGATGCCATGCCAGATAACGCTAAACCCAACGCGACCAGTGAGAGCGATACTATTCTAGATATTCCCATTTAAGATTCCCCTTGTTAGAGATCCTGAAAATCTCTGCTTGTTGTGTTGTTTATTATGCTTTCTTGCAGTGCTACACGCACGTGCGAAAACTTCGGGCAGTTTCGTATGCCATCGTCGCTGCTGCGAGGTCTGCTAACGCCGTCCCAACCGCCTTAAAGGTTGTTATTTGCTCCGGCGCACTTCGCCCGCAAACTCCCTCAGTGCAAAGTTCCCTTAGCGAACCTGCGAGCGTGGATGCAACGAACGCGCCGCTCTCTATAGCCTGAGTAAAGTCTCCCGCCTCATGAAGAGCGGCCTCAGTGTCGACATAGACACTTGAGCGTTCGAGGGTTTCATCATCCGCTTCGCGCATTGTCGGAGTGAATCCACCTATCAAGTCCACATGGGCACCTTGCTTTAGCCACTCTCCCTTGATAATCGGTGTCGTAGCCAATGTAGCGGACGTAACAATATCGGCGTCGCGCACGCTGTGCTCCAATTTTGAAGCAACATACGCATCAAAGCCAACCGCTTGCAGGCGCTTTGCCATGACATCCGCACTTTCCAAGTTTATATCCCAAATACCCACGCGCCGTATTTTTCTGACTGCTGAATAGGCTTCGGGTAAGAGACTTGCTACCCGACCAGAACCCAAAACAAGCAAGTTTTCTGCATCCTTTCGCGCGAGAAAGGATGCTGCCAACGCTGACACCGCAACGGTACGCCGGGTGGTTATGGCATTACCGTCGATTGTGGCGAGTTGAACTCCAGTGCCACCGTCAAAAAGCAGATAGCTGGACGTGAGACCAGGAATCCCTCGACTTGTATTGCCCGGAAAGACAGTAACGACCTTGACACCAAGATAACCGCCATCTGCTGCGTTTGTCTGCCAGGACGGCATCAACAGCAACGTAGCATCCGGTTGATCTTGAACCGAAATTTTATGGTGGTGGCGCTGAGGTGCTACGCACCCCGCGATAAACGCTTTTCGCAATTGCTCAATCAGCTGAGGCAATGGCAGGAGGGACGATGCATCCTCAAAGGAAATGTTCATAGTGGACGCGCTGACCATTGTGATGAAGACTTTCATGGAGTGGATTGCAAATTATTGTTGCGTGCGGCTGTACTGTTCCTGCCGAAATTCCATTTAAAGTGAAACTGCTGGTGATTGACCTAGAGCTTGCTGATCTCGAAGATGTCTCGTTTCACTTCAAAACAGTCGCTTTCGAGCTTTTATGATCCTCCAATTCAGGCCTCCTGCAAGCAGGTTTTTGAGCCGGTAATAGGCCTAATAGCGCTTATTGAAAACTTTTTCAATAAGAAAATATGCCTTGCGTTTATATGGCCAAATCGGCCAGAACGCGGAAGAAGCTTGTGTTAAGAAATAGACTGATATTACAGAGGGATGACGCGCTTTTTGCCATCCGTTAGCGCGGCTTTGTTTGAATAGTTGCCCCAACGCCACGCCAGCGTTTTATGTGCGGCGCCCTTTTTCTGAGCCATAATCAGTAACAATTGGCAGCAGTTTCCCCGTGGGTGAGCTCCTGATATATTTGCTGATATAGAAAGGCTGACCACCGGGGCATCACCCGTAGGGCACTTCGCAAGGATGGGGAACCCACCGCGACCTCGGACCGCTCGATCACATTCCTGAAAGGACAACGACTACGTGATGATCACTTCCGCCTGAGCCGGGTCGCAACGAGACTTTTGCAAGTGCTCGAGTAACCGAAAAAAACAAAATGTGTCCGCAAAATGGGGAAGTTTGAAGGGATTACTATCGGAGGTTAATGCGTAGTGGTGCTGTTGATCTGGATTTCAAAGCATACGTCACAGCGACGAGCCATTATCGACACGGCAGTTGCCCTCTCACCAATCAGCGACTGAACAAATGAGATAGATTGTTGGCGCGTCTGATAAAAATGAACAGTTCATTTAATCTCAGGATTAGGAACAGCTACCTGCTGTAGTGCCGGTATGGGGCGGACTAACGGTCCGAGTTGCGCTTCCAGAAGAGAATAGCACCCCTCAACCGCGTCTTCTCGAGAGACCGCTGTGGGGTCAAGGCACCATTCGAGCCACAAACCGTCAAAAAGGGCAATGAAATTTATTGCAAGCTGTCCTGATTTAACAATGAGGCCACGTTCAATTGCGAGCGCTGTTATATCCAACTCAAGCGCCTCTCGATACGAGCGCCAAAGCTGCCTATGCTGGGTCCTTAATGTTTCATTTTTATCGATCTCGCCCCAAAGCGACAGCCAAATATGAAGGTTATCCTTACTAAAATGCTTCTCGGAGAATTGGGCTTGAATGAGATCACATAGCCGCTGTTCCGGGTTGTTCGAAGCATTGGCACGGCTCTTGGCTGCTTCTAGAATCTGACGATGAACATCATCATAAAGAGAAACCTGGTATACCTCGGAAAGGATTTCATCCTTACCTGAGAAATGATGCGCAACAAGGCCAATGGAGACTTTCGCCTCCTTCCGAATATTATCTGTCGTCAGTGCCGTAATTCCGCCCCGGGAAAGGCAACGAGTCGCAGCTTCGACCAGCATGCGTCGACGTACAGCTGGTAATTCACGGCTGAATCTCGGCCCTCGTCGTTTGCTCTCCGTCATTCCCGCGCCTCTGATTTCACATAACATTTTGCCGCAGACACTGTCCGCAGATAGCAATTAAGCCACCTTATGGCAGATCGCTACGCACTAGTCAGCCCCCTTCCTGAACGCAATAAATCCAATACCGCGACCTGCGGTTGTTCTTTTTAGGCGTGCTTCTCACCAGGCCAAAACGCTTTGGGTGGGATCGATGTTTTTCATCTCTGACATTCGACTGCAGAAAAAGCCGCAAGCGCATCCGTTCGTGTTTGTGAGAAAGGTTTTCAGAAGCAGAAATTTTCTCTTTATGTTTTTCAAAAACGAAGAGAAATGGCACCTGCGTCAAAGCAATCACTCAGGTTTATGACGAAGGGGGCGGCGCCGGCGCACCGGGGTTGGCAATCTTTGCTCTGTTTTATATCCGGCGCGATCGCAGATCACTCGGAATAACCCAAGTCCATCAAGTGAAGGCTAAATTCTTTCGACGGTAACTTGGCTCTCTCAAGGGTCGATTCTCACTTTGGAAGTGTCGGATCACTTGGCGCTCGGCAACGAGGCACATCGCGTGAATGTCATTTCGACCAGCCAGTCACGGCCAATCACGTGGCTGCTGATGCAGTCAATGCATTGCATTACTGGGGCAAGGATTCATTCCGAATTTTACGTATCAGATAGTTGAGGTCGATCTCAATATTCATTCAACTTTGCACTCCTACTAAAAATGCATCACCAGCCCCAATATTGGGCCTTTTTGAACTACATCATAGACGAAATCATCGTGATTATAATTGACGCCCAGCGCGCGATAACCTGCAACTGCAGAGAGGTTGTCTCTGAGCTTGTACCCAAACGTTCCTGCTACATCCCAGTCAATCTTTGCTTGCCCAGCGCCCACGACGCCCCAGCCACTGACATAAAAGGAGTCAGTCAAGAAATATTTACCCCGCAATCCAGCTACCGCGTCGACCCATGTGGCACTATCACGTCTGCTGTGGCCGTCGAACACTTCACCCTCGAATGAAATTTCCGTACTCGCGTACCAAACGCGCCCTCCTGCCACAATATCAAGCCGGTTCAAACCCGCTTCAAACACACTGTAACCACCACCGAAAAAGCCAGAGAACGTCTCAGATTTAATGTCGATACTGTTGCTCAAAACGCCGTAGGGGGATTGGCCACCTGACGATATTTTTGTGTAGATAATATCGCTGAACAGACTATAACGATCGTAATGACCCTCAATGACTCCCATGAACGAAAAGTCAAGCTCTTTGAAAATGCTCTTGAAGTCGGAGGTCATCTTTGCGGGCGGTAACCCAAGCTGTCCGACGGTGCCGCTGATCCCCGCTCCCCAGAAATAAGGACTAGCATTAAAGCTCCACCCGGCCGGTTTGAGTTCCTCGCTTTGTGGCTGGGACACGGAGGCTAGCGAGGAACTGTCTGCCGCGGCGGCCACAGTCTGGCCAGCGATCAAAGCAATGAGCACGATTGCGCAAGATCTATAGTGATACATCAACCCCGTCCCGATATTTTGTTTTATGATCAGCCGTATACTTGAGTGTTATTGCATTTGCTCTGCGAGCGCGCGATCCTCAACATCGCAATCGACAGAAGGTCTATCAGCAGTTTCCACTTCCGTGCGCGCAGCTTTAATATCAGCGAGGTACTCGGGATTACTGTGCAGTTTAGCGACCGTGGACGCACCCATAATGCGTCCAGCGTCGACATCGCTTTGCCAATGGGCGTTACAGATCACCCTGCTTTGCCCAAATGATAACCCGCGCTTCAAGAGATCATCGCTTCGCTTTGGATTCACTTCTGCCAAGGTGAGCGCCCATGCCCAACCTGCTGCAGTGTGTCCGGATGGATACGAGCCATCCTGACGCAAAACGGACTCTTCGTCTGGTTGACATGTCCCTTCATTATGAACTACGAACGGCCGGGTCCTATTATACTTGTTCTTGACGCCATAAGTCGAAAGTCCGGCATCAGTGAGCACGCGCTGCATCAAACTATAAAGTCGTGGCGTCTTCTTTTCACTAATGTCCACGCCCATAGCGCAGGAGAAATTCTTGGCAGGCTGAGGGAATTGCAAATCCGCATCCGTTCGGGCCATGTCCCAGCGTGCTTTGCCACGCAGTGCGATTGTAGCCTCTCTTGCCGCTTCATCACGCGCCAGTGCCGCACTCCCACCCTGGGGCGGTGCGCCGAGCAAAACAAGACTATTGGGTAGGTCATTGGACTTGAGATAGCCCGGAGCAAGGTGAAAATGCGGATCTGTCACCTTCGGACCAACGCTATCTTGTGCTGATGCCGAACTCATGACCGGGGCAAAGATTGCAGCAACGCCAATGAGGGCGACCCGGTAGATACTGTTAAACATCAAACTTCTCCTAAAATAAGGTGCCGCCATCGCGCAAAACCAACGCTTACGCTTTCAACATTTGCCGGAAAAACAGCCGGTCGCAGCGTTGGCGTTCAGTGGAGCGGGCAAGGGCTGACCGCTTTCACTCCACCTGACCGCGAGATCTCTTGGATCAATTATTAATTGCTTTGGCTTCTGGGAACGTCCAATCACCGCTCACGACAGACTGATCTGGGCGATAGAGCCGCACCGTATAGTTCCAACCTTCAACTATAGGCAAACAGTTCGGAATTTTGCCATCGCAACCACCAAACTGTGCGGTCACCGAGCCGTCCGCATTTTTTGTCGCCGTAAGGTTATTGATCGAGTAGGCGTTGTGCTCGTTCTTTTCGAAGAACCCCTTGGCATTATAGACACTAATCGACCAAAAAGCCTTCACCGGAACTGTCTTCGGGACATTTAGGGTATAGACCGTTTTCCCATCATTTTTTTCAGGCGTGAAACTCGGATACATGGCATCCCTTTCCGGAATACCACCCCATCCTGAAGCCGTACCAATCAAATGCCGGATCGGATCGACCTGGCCGCGTGCTCCAAAAGAACCATTATACGAAGTCTGATGTTTTGCTAGGCCGAGCAACGCGGTACGGATGTCGGTGAGACTCTCGCCATCCCAGTCCGGAAGATCGAGTTCGCCTCGCTGGTTCTGCTGCACCTCAATCGCATCCTGAAGCTTATGGACTTCGTCGAGGTCCTTTGGATTATTCGGATCCACCAGAGTACGAATAGCGACGAAAGCATATCTGGTTCCAACCGACTTCTGGGTTAGCGTAACTGGCTTCGTTCCATAAGCTACAATAGGAAGATAGTGATCCTGATCGACAACCATCATCGACATATATCGCTTGCCTGTATCAGGCAGCGAAATTGTTGCTGGGCTTGCAGCGAGGTCAAACACAGCAAAGGAGTAAAGCGTATCACGGTTCATGCGAATGACAGTTTGCTTATCAATCGGCACAGGTTCCCGAGAATGCTTAAACTGGCCAAGTTGGCCTATGTCCTTGGCATTGGCGGCAAGATAATGGTCAGTCTCGGCGCGGATGAAACTATCAATAGTCACCGGAATGCCGGCACCAGACGTCTCGGCAAATGCGCCACCACTCCACACAACCGCGGCAACTGCGAGACTGATTCCAACCGAACGGAACATGGCAAACCTTTCATTTGTTCGTCTTACGACAACACCACCCTTTGCAGAATGCAGCGGGGACCAATCCAAATACCTTCAACGGACGACTAGTCGACCAGCTGCAGGATGTGACGCAGATCTTCTAGCATTGTCGAATTACTCGTCTTGCCATTTTGTGACATTTTCCGTTAGGTGGCGCAATTTTGCTATTCTGGGAACATAAACGTCAAAGTTGTGCGCAGTCCCCATTTCGGAGTTCCCACGGGGCCTTCCGCGTAGTAACGCCCACCCAGCTGGAAGCTCATCGCTTGATCGTTCACTTTGAAGACCTGAGTAGCACCCACATTGATTGGGACGGTCCACTGCTCTGCTTCCCAATCATATGTCGAGTCCACGCTCACAGACATCGATCGCCCGTGGCCGAAATTATAGGACACGAATGGCTGTAATAAGCTGGCACTTACGTCTTTCCTGCCAGACGGACCTGCGACGGACCAAACATGATTGCCCAACGCGCCCAATGTCCAGGCATTTTCCTGAACGAGCGCGACTGCTGTCGGCCCAAGCCCGAATTTACCGCTCCCCAGATAGTCGTCGGTGGCTGTTGGAAGCAGAAACACCGGCCCAATGCCCCAAATCAAGCCACCTGGCCCCGCTTTTTTAGGAGACAGAAAGAAGCTCGCATTTATATCGCCAAGTCCAGACACGCTGCCACCGGGCATGTAATCTCGATAGGCGATCGGGATGATCGTACGTGATATTACGTTCCAGTCGTCGTTCAAACTGAACGGAATTACCGGCTGAATATTAAGACCATACGCAAAACCATCTTCATGAGCACCGGCTCTAAAATCAAAGTTACTCTGCAAAGGCACGCTAATCAGGCTGGCGAGAGGATTAGCGAGCTGTTGAGAAAGATCGTCAGCCGACGACTGGGACCATGCGGCTCCGACATGCAACATAAAGAAGCTGCAGAATGAAATGATCGCGGCCCCGGCCTGCTTATGTGCCTTGAACGGTCGGTTTATCTCTTGCATTTTGCCCCCTTTAAGCAAACTCCGATCTTGCCGTCCATTCGCAAGTCGAAGTCGTTTCGTAGAGCAAGCGTTGGTAACCGCTAACGGAACTTAACAAGTGCTCGGATTAGTGAGCGTCACGCTCTGCTCAGAATGGTTTTAGCAGTTACCGCTGATCAGTCTTGCCATTTCGTGCCAAAGGCTAGTCCAATGGTTAAGGCCGCGCAAAGCATTCACACCGACTGCATTTGTTCCCGAAATTGACTGGGGGAGACCCCGGAAATCCTGCGGAAAGCGCGTGTAAAATGCGCAGGATCCGAATAACCCGACGCAAAGGCGATATCGATTATCTTGGCATTGGTCTCGCGTAATAGGCGGCTTGAGCGTTCAAATCTAACAGTGTCCAAGATATCCGAGTATACAAAATCAACATTCGCGAGTTTACGTTGGAACGTACGTGCGCTAACCCCTGCCATTTCCGCAATCTGTGCAAGTGTGGGGACACCTCCGTCAAGATAGGAGGGTAACATTAGTTTGAGCAGCTCAACAATATCGTAACCCGAAGGTCCATCCTCGATGATCTGAAGCGCGTTAAATGAGCGGGGAGACCGATTAGTGAGACTTAAGAATTTAGTCGGTATGCTTATCCATGCCGCATGCTGACCCGACAGAAAACGCACATTTGGCCAGAACGATTGCGTGGCTTCACTCGGAGTGTAATGAGCTTCAAAGGCCATTGCCGGTGGATTCCAGTCTGGACCAGTAAATTGTCGCACGATATAAATCGTGAAAATGTTTTGGAGCCACTGGGCATGTTCCAGATTCTGCAGTGTTTTGGCTATTGCGAGTTTGCTGCAAACCCGCACATGATCATCATCGTGTTCGATCCACATACTGAGGATCGTATCTTCCCTTGAAGCTTCGGTGCAGGCGTGCCGCAACGCAACCAGTAATGTCGGTGCATGCGCGATCAACGCTCTGGTTTTTTCTCTCAAATGTGAGAAATGCAGACGTTGGCTGGCTAGGAAACCGAAATCCGTAATGTCCTGGGATTTCTGAGCAGTTTCAATAAACCGTATAGCCGGCAAAACCGGAACGTAAAGCTCGCTTTTCGCCTCAAGCGACGAAGGCAGCTGAGATCTCCTTAAAAATGAACCAGTGGGTGCGCCCATTTCATCGAGTATTCCGATGAAGGGAAGAAGAAACTGGCCACGTGTCAAAGGAATATTGGCCATTGCATTGCGTCCCCCTTGCCGGCTGATGATTTTCTCGCAAGAAATCAAACAAAATACAACGCCTATGTTGGCGGACTGGCTTTCCTGAGCTCAAAGTGAACACCTAAGCGCAGAATTTTAGAGTTTCATTCAGTCAAATTCCAGCAAGCATGAGGAAAGGAGGGTATTATCAGGGCATAGCGCTCACAAAAATAGCATGACTAAAGGCAGGCCCATGGTCGCCTTCTGAGGTCGCACATCCGGTTGCCAAGACTTTCAGGACCCCGATGCTCTGTGCGGGATCTGCGGGCTGGACCCCAAGAAATGAGGGTTCGGCGCGAACGTCAGCACAAGTAGACAGATCGAAAGCGCATCTACGTGCAAAAAAAGAGTACAGTCTCCGATGGCCAGGAGTTATTTTCGTACAAGTCGGCTGATTGATCGAAATGAATAACGCCGCAAAAAACTTCGCGGCGTTGGTTGTGACATAAAACTAAAGAGGTTCGCTCTAGTTCCGCTTGGATTTAGCCAAGTCATTTGCAGGTGTAGCAAATCGTCCTGCGACGCCTTCAGCGACTCCCGCCTTGGCCTTCGACTTATCCTGCTTTGGCTTTCGGATTTCTCGATTACTCTTCTTTTGACCTTTGGCCATACTTATACTTCCTTCTTTAACGTTAATTATGAGTTCGTGAGAATGAAACCGCTCCTCGAAGGGATTAGTTTGCAGTTGCAAAAAAGGCCAGATTATCCACCTTTGGCGGCTCGGGATGCGTCAAGAAGGATTGATAGGGTCGGCGGACCAATCGGAACTCTAGAATAAGCATCTTTGCTGCAGCGAGATGGGCGGCTCTGTTCACTGCAGTATCATTGAGCCGATAGCCAGCGCGTCTCACTATTTCTCGCATCATGCGGAAATCGGAAGGGCCCCGATAAGGTTTGGTAGTTTTGGAAGACATAATGCCTCCTTCATGGGGGCGAGTTTCCACCCGCAATCGACAGCGCCCGTTTCAAATGCTGCCGAGATAAACACCTTGCGCTATCTGTGAAGAGAAAGCAACTAAGGCTGCAATATGTCCTGGAAGCAGAGAGGACAAGAGAGCAAGCAACCCAGAGCGCACATTGAGGCTTGTGCCGCTGTTTGGGCTAGGAATGAACGTCCTGCCCAGAAAACTCTGCACATCAGTGAGATTGATGGTCTCTTGCTTCTCCTCCCCGACCGCGTCGCGCTTTTCTGACAATGCGTTCAACAATTATACTTGGAATAGGCAGGCGCGGTTTAATCGCTCGCCCTGCCTTTTCTATTGCGCCTGGTAAACTAGTTTGCAAACGATCAGCTTTCTCGATTTTTTCAAAGCTTAAAAGGTCCAGCATTTTGATCGGATCTCGTCGGGTCGCCAGAAAAGCCGACATCAATCCTCCTTCGTCCTTGGATAGGCGCTTTACCGCTGCCGCCCTCGATGAGCTCGGAGCTCGCGCGCGGAGGATTGCCTCTCTCGACGACTTTAAATCCAACTTTTGCATGAAACGTCTATAGGCACTGGAAGGCATAACGGTCTTCCTTCATTTAGGGGCTTGGGTCTGGCCCGTTTCCGTAGCGCCCTTATCAATTGCCGCAGAGAATAACACCATGCGCCTTTAACTGGGCGAACGCAACTACAGTCGACATTTGCCCGCCCAGCCCTGCCGCCTCACTTAACGCGCTCGCTCGCCTTATCACTTTTCTCATCCACAATAGGTTTGCGCGCATGAGCGCTGTAACAAGACCAATCTTGCCTGTAAGCGCTGCAGCCGTCATTTGCGCAGATCCGCGTAAAGAGCCATGCTAACGCTTATTGGAGCGACAATGCATGAGCGATAGGCGCGACTTCTATAGCTCATTTTCTCTGCCATATCCGAGCCATAGAACCGCGCTCTATCGCTCGGGGCAAAGCCGGTAAGGTTTCTTGTCGGGGGCCTGTGATTTAGAGCTGGTTAAAAATTTAGCCCCCAGCGGGATGTTGAATGATGATTTTCTTTAGTTCAAAAGGAAATTGAAGAGCCTTCTAGGCCCAGTCAGTTTCGTGGATGAGTTTCCATTGCGCGAACGGAGCCCATTGCCTAGTCAAGTTCAGCAAATTTTGCCGCCATAGTCGGATTGCCGCGTGTCAGTCGCTTAACTGTTAGATCCTCAGCCTTGTCATTCGCAAGCCGCAAGTTGTTGGCGGATTTGTGGAGCGCTTCTTTCGTTTTTTCCAGATCCTTGATGGCTTCATCAATACGTTTGATTGCCTCCTCAAAGCCATCAGAAGCCAAGCGCCAGTTGCGCCCGAATGCCGACTTGAAGTCGTCAAGCTGGGTTTCAAAGTTCGTGATATCAACGTTTTGCGCTTTCACCAGCGCCAGCTCCGTCTTGTATTTTAGCGAGTTCATCGCGGCGTTGCGCAGAAGCGTGATGATGGGAATAAAGAACTGCGGCCGCACGACATACATTTTCGGATAGCGATGTGAAACGTCTACGATACCCGTATTATAAAGTTCACTGTCAGGCTCAAGCAGTGAAACCAGCACCGCATACTCACATCCCTTCGCACTGCGATCCTTGTCGAGCTCTTTGAAGAAGTCTTCATTCTTCTTTTTGGTGGCCGTCTCATCGTTCTCGTTTTTCATCTCAAACATGATCGAAACGATTTCCGAATTCGAATCGTCCAAATCTCGGAAGATAAAGTCGCCCTTGCTGCCGTTGCGCGCGTCATTATCCTTTTCAAAATACGCCCGCGGGAATGCGGTCGCGCGAAGCCGATCGAACTCGGTGGCGCAATGTTGTTCGAGCGTCTCGCCGATCATCTTTGTCGACAATCTCGCCTTCATATCCCTCAAGCGTTCAATAGCGTCGTCACGATCCTTAAGCTGTGTCTCGTATTTGTCCCTGAGCGCTGTTTCGGCCAGCTGCTTTTCGAGTGCAACGCGAGAAAGTCCATTCTTGAGTTCTTCGCGTTCTTTCTCGACTGCGCTGACAGCTTGAGTGACGGCGAGTTTCTGTGACAGCTCACCCGCGTCGAGCTTCGCCTTCAAGCTTTGGATTTCGGCGTCCTTCGTTAAGGCAGCTCTCTGCAATTCAGAAACGAGCTTAGCCTCAGCCAGCTTCGACATTGCTTCCTGATCCCGTTTCGCGCTCTCAAGTTCGTTCGCCAGCATATCGCGTTGCTTTTCAACACCATTCAAAGCCTCGGCAATTGCAAATTTCCGGGCAACTTCGCCGGCTTCAAGTTTTGCTTTCAGCTCTTGAATTTCAGAGTCCTTTGCCGACGTTGTTTTCTGCAACTGACTGGCGATTTTCGCTTGGGCAAGTTCAACGGCGTTCTGTTTGTCGCGCTCGGCTAGCTCTAGCCTCTCATGCAACTGTTTATCAAAATCACTATCCCGCACCTGTTTAAGAATATCGGCGTAACCCGCCTCGTCTATCTTAAAAGCCTTTTTGCAATGCGGGCAGATAATTTCGTGCATATTCGTTTCCGTGAGCCTTGGATTGAACCTCTAGAAAAAAGTCCTATCGCTGGAATGTTTTGACGCCATGTGAACGATCACAAGCAGCTTGGTCAAGATCAGTTTCGCTAAGTTGCGTTGCCTCAGAGACCTGCACGCTGTAGTGCGAATAAAAAAGTCAACGCACAATAGGCAAGCCGCAACCGCGTATGCGGCCACTTTAATAGCCGCAAACAAGCCTTGTCGTGATCCTGCGACCAGGAAATCGGAAAGTTTTGTAAGTTATCCCGCAGGCAATAACATGCAACACATTGAACCCATCTCTCTCCATCACACTACTTTTCATTCAGAACAAACGATCATCGGAGCTCTCGTCTCATTGCTCGCTGGCGCGCTCAACAAGGTGCATCGTCTAGGCAATTGGAACCGGCCTGCTAGAACTGACAGCTGTTTAGCCGTTCAGAACAATCTATAGTCCAGCATGGCCGTCAGAGGAGAAGCAGCGCATGTTTGACTGGGAATGGAAGGCTTTTGTCTCATCGTTTGAAACAAGCCAGGGGCCATGGCAACTCTTCGATACGCCCTCCAGCTCTAATATGCATCCGGCAGCACCGCCGTTTGCGACCTCAACCCGAAGCACAGATCCCGGAAATCTGGTTTATGTAGAGTACTTCCATGCATTTCCCGACAACACGCACGTGTATTTGTCATGGGAAGCTGAAACGCCTGACAAGGTTGTGGACGTGTTGCATATCGCAGCCCGTTCATTCCGTGCGGCAGGCCAACGTTACGTGTCAGAAATACAGATAAATGGTATCAACTATTCCCCACGCGAACTCGGCTGGAGGATACAATCCAATGTAGATCGGATCAATCTCGACGCTCCCTGGACAGCAATGAGTGGGGACCAAAGCTTCGCAGCCCATTTGGCAACACAAACGAAAACCACTGTCGACGGATTTCTCACTGAAGTTTACCGGCCGAGTAGCAATGTCGCTGAAAAAGCATTCAACGCATCCCGCTGGCCCGGCAGAAACCTTGTTCCCTCGGAACTTTTGGGAGTGGATCGGTTCGAGTACACCGGAAAACCCGCCAACGAGCAACGTTGGAACCATCCAAGCAGGGTTAAAAATAGTCCAAGCTACATTAATGGGCGTCGTTATAGGTTCCATCCAGGTCAACCGCCCTTGGATATGGCCCGCCAAGACTACCCGCTTGCGGCAGTGGGTCAGATGAGGAACATTGCCCAAGTCGGAGAACCGATCTCCGATATTGTTTACCTTTGAAGTCCGTCAGATATGGCTTCTGGCCACAAAATATCAAATCCTATTGTCCGAAGCCTTCGTATCCACTTTGCTTCCCGCGCACTGGAACAGGAAAATGCGACAGGAGTTAGTAATATGACCTTAGCAGAAAAGACGCCTACATTTGGCAACGCCGTGTCAGGTATCCACCTCGATAAAGGTGGAGATGGCATCTCAGTCTGATAACGCAACCGCGGACCAGGTGAGCTTCACGGCTCGCTCGCTGTTTTTCGAAATGTACCGGAACTTCATCATCTGGAACGTCCGGTCGTTCGTCGTTAATTGCTTCAAAGACCTTGCTGCGAAACCAAGCATCATGCGCTTCGCTGCCTTATATAAGTTCGAGCGGCAATTCCCCTTCGTTCGCCGTCCGGGTGAGTAAGATACGAACTACGTCCGAAACCGTAAGCCCATACTTTCAAGCACCGCGGCGGCACGACCCCGAACTTCAGCATAAATGCGAGTTTGAACTAGTGCGTTCGAAGCCAAAGGCATCTCCTACTTAATGTCGTTTGTAATGCATATGAATGACGTCATCTATAGAAGATTTCCGTGTGCGCCAGGCCGATGCGTTTTTCGTCTTAGAAGGATACGACCCTCTTTCCCTTGTCGTTGAACGGTGTGCTGATAACTAGTTCGGGCGACTGTAAGCAGTTGAGTGCGCATGTTTGAAATCGCGGACCATGATCGTCAGAGTGCGCAAATAGACGCATGTTGATATTGGCATAGTTTATGCGCTCAACCATCAACCTTGATGACAATCTCTTAGAAAAAGCCAGATTATTGACCGGCACGAAAGAGACAGCCGCTCTAGTCCGACAAGCGCTAGAAACACTTGTGCGACTGGAGACTGGTAAACGTCTTATCGCCCTTGGAGGCACAATGCCTGACGTTGAAGCAGCTCCTCGCCGCCGGAGCTCAGTAAAGAAGTGATATTGGCGGACACTTCAATTTGGATTGACCATTTTCGCGGCGGCGATGATGAGCTGATTAAGATTACCGGAGATGATCTTTTGGTTTGCCATCCAATGATTATTGGCGAACTTGCGTTGGGCAGTCTCCGAGACATCACTAGTGTCTTGGATTTTTTTAATGCGCCGCGGGAAGCTCAAGTTGCAACGCATGACGAAGTCATGGCCATGATTGAAAAGCACTGCATTTTCAGCTTGGGCATTGGTTATACAGATGCCCATCTGTTGGCCTCAGTTCTTCTCGACTAGCGAACATCACTATGGACACGGGACAAGAGCTTAAAGGTTGCGGCTGAGAAAGCCGGCGTGCACCTTTACGAGCCGCTTCACAATTCATTATGAAACGAGACTATCCATTCAACTGATTGCCCGTCAGGACCCGAGTTGCTCAACTTGATCGCCCCCCGCTGAACTAATTCATTGATGAGATCCCAGTCGCTAACTTATTTACATGAGCGCCTAGTTACCCTCGAAAATGTCTGAAAGTTCAGCATAGACAGCTTCATTCCCGGCAATGACAGGATTTCCTTTCCTCAGACCGTCGCCAGCGAGGAAATCGTTGGTGATAAGCCCGGCTGCACGAATTATTGCGATCGCGCCAAGACAATCCCAGGAATTAATATGTGGCTCGATGTATCCAATCAGGCGACCGCTTGCAACATAACAGAGCGTCAAAGCGCCCGAACCCTCGCGACTGAACATTCCCCCTGCCTTTAGCAGCCGCTCAAACATCGGCAGAAACTCGTCGGGTGTAACACGCGGGGAATAACCAACACCCACAATTCCTTCACGAACAGACCGCGCTGGATGTCGCTCAACTTCTTTACCGTTCAGTGTGGCAGCCCAGCTCTCGCCGCCAGCGAACAGTTCGTCTCTCGCGGGTGCATAAACCATCCCAAACTTGAGCGCTCCGTCTTTGACAAAAGCGATCGAGACGCACCAACTCGTCATGCCGGAAATAAACGGTTGCGTGCCGTCAATCGGATCTACAACCCAGATACCCTGACTAGGTTCGAAGGCAGTGATGCCAGTTTCCTCTCCGAGGAAGGCATCCTCGGGAAAATGCTTAGCAAGTCTTTCTTTGATGAGAAGTTCGGTCTGAAGATCGGCTTCACTTGCCATATCTTGAAGACCCTTGCTCTGAATTGTCAGTGCCTCCCGATTGCTAAAATACTGGTTTGCAAGATCGCCAGCCTCGCGGATTAGTGCGAGTGAAAACTTATAACGTTCATCGATTGCATGAGAGTCGGTCACATTGGTTTCCCTTGTTTTGAAGTGCGACATGGGCAATTTTTCAATCTTTCCAGAGCCAGGCGGCTCCGCGCACGCCGCTGGAATCCCCGTGGATCGCTTTGCGAATAGGGGTGTGGAACACCGTCGAAAAAGTCCGCTTGGCAAGCGCCGCGGGCAGATCCTCGTAAAGTTCGTCCACATTCGACATGCCGCCACCCATAACAAGAATATCTGGATCAAGTGTGTTGACGACAGTCGCAAGTCCACGGGCAACCCTGTCGATATAACGTGACCATAACATGCCGCTTAAACGATCCCCTGAACGCTTGCGTTCTATGATTTCACGCGCTTTCAATTCCTCTTGAGTGTGGCGGCGGTATTCAGCCTCAAACGCACGGCCAGAAACCCAAGTCTCCATGCATCCATGGCGGCCGCAATAGCATGGCTGACCTGGCAACTCCGTTACATCAGGAAACGGCAGCGGATTATGTCCCCACTCGCCGCCACTATTATTGGGTCCGTGATGGGCTTTTCCTGCGACCGCAATACCTGCTCCCGCGCCGGATCCCAAAATGACTGCAAAAACTACGTTGTAACCAGCGCCCGCCCCGTCCATTGCTTCTGAAGCAGCGAAGCAATCCGCGTCATTTTCAACTCTGAGATCACGCTTGAGACAATCATGAAGATCCTTCTCGACCGGTCTGCCCAATAACCAAGTTGAGCTTGCTCCCTTGCCGACACGACTGACTGGCTCAAGTGATCCAGGAATACCGATGCCCACGGACCCGTTTTTTCCTGTCTGCTGTTCCAGGGCGGAAATCATATCCTTAATTACGCTGATACAGCCAAAATAGTCGTGACGTGGCGTATCGGCACGCAGGCGCAAAAGCTCCTGACCATCTCTTTCCATAGCGACACCTTCAATCTTAGTGCCACCCCAGTCAATTCCAATCAGCATGTTCCT
Organism: Brucella sp. NBRC 12950; assembly: GCF_030268145.1. Classification (NCBI taxonomy): domain Bacteria; kingdom Pseudomonadati; phylum Pseudomonadota; class Alphaproteobacteria; order Hyphomicrobiales; family Brucellaceae; genus Brucella; species Brucella sp. NBRC 12950. Next base: position 72,045 of record NZ_BSQC01000014.1, on the reverse strand, counting down.
CCCTTCCCGCAGTTGCACCTCCAACTGCCGCAGACTTATAAAATTTTATAATTGCCGGCTAACTAAATAGAATATCCCTGTCCCGGGCATATTCGGCAAGAAGCGGCAAGCTCGCCGCGCCCAACACACGAGCGTCACTGCCAATATTGCCTTCAACTATTTCAACCGGCGCAACCCCCTGAACTTCCATCAGCGCGACTTTCTCGCGGGTCCGGCGGACAAGCTCAGCACGCACATGGGGCGGGAACCCACCGTCGATCACCACATTGTGGAAGTCGATTACCGAAATTGCTGAAGCGATCACAAAGGCAAGACTGTCAGAGGCCTGTTCCGTCCAACGATCCAGCACCACACCCAGATGGCTCCAATCCTCCGATTTATGCCAGATCAAGCTGGGATCTCCACCCGCCTCGACGATCATGCGTTCAAGCAGATAGATTGAAGCGCATTGTATGAGCCTTTTTGGTGCTTCGCCTGCAACAGGTGAAGGCACAGGCGCGGAACCGATTGATCCCGCATAACCACGGCGCCCTGGATACAAAGCACCATCGAGCACCACGCCACCGCCAACAAGCGTGGCAAAAAACACGTAAAGAAAATCCTGATACTTTCGGCCGACACCAAAGGCCATCTCGGCTGCGCATGCAGCTGTGGCATCGTTATAGGCATGAACCGGCATAGAGAAGGTCTGCTCAATATGCGTCTTGAGATCAAAGGCCCTCCAAGCGTCAACAACGGCGTGGGGCGCACCAACCTCTTCTTCCCAGCTCCACATTTCAGATGGCATCGCAATTCCGATGCCCCGTACTCGCCCCAGCTGAATCCGCGTCATGTTATCGATGATTTCGTTGATGCCTTTATCAACGAAATTGACCAGCAATGAGGGTGTGGGATAAGCAAAATTAAGACTGATTAGGCGACGCACCTGTCCAGCCATATCCATTAGCACGAGCTCAGCTGTCCGGCGCCCAACTTTCACACCGATCGAAAAGGCACCCTCTGGATTAAGCGACATTGGTACGGACGGCTGGCCAACTTTGCCGCGCTGTGGCTCGCCACGCAAGAGCAAGCCATCACTTTCGAGCTGGCTCATGATTACCGAACTCGCCTGCGCGGAAAGCCCGGTCATGCGTGAAACCTCCCCTTTCGATAGGGGTCCATGAGAGCGTATGAGCGAAAGCACCAGCCGCTCATTATAAAGCTTCATCCCGGTCTGATTTGTTCCCCGGCTCGGATCACTCAAGCTTGGCTGAAACTCTTCAAGTCCATCCATCTTAAACAATGCCACCTCCCCGTTCAAAAATCGCATCATACAAGCCGATTGCGCAAATTCGTGCACCATCCTCTTGGTCCGCGACCCGCGACTAACCTCACGTTTTTACCGATCTCAATGTTAGCATCGATAATTAGAGATTTCCATCAACACGTCAATATTTAAATCATCCGGTGTGATTATTAACGCGTTTGGCGGATTAGAAGCTCCTATATAGGCGCTTTTTCATACTGTTTCGCTTTTTATTAAATCATCCGGTATTATATATTGACAGAGATGGAGATAGCTGATTGCATTTAGGAGCCAGCGCTGCGGAGGAGGCACTGTCAGTCTGGTCGCAATTTTTTGAAGCCGGCTACACCGGCACTGGGAGGAATGATGCGCAAACATTTCACACTTATCGCTTCGACCCTGGCGATCGCCACATTTTGTTATGGCAATGCCCACGCCAACGAAACAAGCGTCTGCTTAGTAACGAAAACAGAGAACAATCCTTTCTTCGTAAAAATGAAGGAAGGCGCGACCGCTAAGGCTGCAGAACTGGGTATGAAACTACTCAGCTATGCGGGCAAAGCGGAAGGAGATGTCGACACACAGATTTCAGCGATTGAGTCCTGCATTGCGGCGGGCGCAAAAGGCATCCTGTTGGTGCCAAATGACTCAAGTGCACTTGTACCTGTGGTAAAGCAGGCGCGCGATCAAGGTGTATTGGTTGTCGCACTCGACACACCACTCGCACCCGCCGACGCAGCCGATGCGACCTTCGCTACCGACAATTTTAAAGCGGGTGTCCTGATCGGTGAATGGGCAAAAGGTCGTATGGGAGAGAAAGCCAGCGATGCGAAAATTGCCCTTCTCAATCTTAATGCCCAACAAATTACAGTCGATTACATGCGTAATCAGGGCTTCATGTCTGGTTTCGGGATCGACATCAAAGACAAGACCCGTATTGGCGATGAGGACGACAGCCGGATTGTTGGAAATGAAGCCAGTAACTCCAACGAAGAGGGTGGACGCACGGCTATGGAGAGCCTGTTACAAGTCAATCCGGAGATAAATCTGGTCTACACTATCAACGAGCCCGCTGCAGCCGGCGCACATGAAGCGATCAAGGCCGCAGGGCTTGAAGACCAGATTACCATCGTGTCCATTGATGGTGGTTGCCCTGGCGTCAATAACGTCAAACAAGGCATTATCGGAGCGACATCTATGCAGTTCCCATTGCAGATGGCGTCGATGGGTGTGGAAGCTATCAAGACATACGTCGATAGTGGAAAGAAGCCACAAGCCTCAGATGGACTGGATTTTGTCGACACTGGCACCGAGCTTGTTACCGACCATCCTGTCGAAGGTACGAAATCGATTTCGTCGGAAGAAGCGCTCAAAAAATGCTGGGGTTAGTCCGGTATTCCATAAAATTCTGACGACGAATGCGGGTGGTTTTTCAACGGCCATCCGCGATCGCCAAGGCCATGAACACAGAGGGTTGTCATGTCAAACGCCCAGACATCGCAGGAAGTCCTGCCTAAAGTCGCAACCGATCAACCAGATCATGCGCGGTTTGAAACACCCAATGCCGGGCTTCTCACCCGCCTCCAGCGGTTCTTCCACAGCTACCCTACTTCAGTACCACTCGTCGTACTCATTCTGGCCCTGATTGGCTTTGGAATTGTGGCTGGGGACCGCTTTTTTTCCGCCTACAACATGTCGCTGATTGTGCAGCAAGTCTCGATTATTGGCATTCTCGCAGCCGCCCAAAGCTTGATCATTTTGACTGCTGGCATCGATTTATCTGTTGCAGCTGTTATGGTTCTTAGTTCCGTTATTGCTGGAAATCTTGCTGTCAAGCTCGGCGTTCCCATCAGTTTTGCACTCCTGATCGCCTTTATGTGTGGCACGGCAATTGGTCTCTTCAACGGATTTCTCATCACCAAAGTCAAGTTGCCGCCTTTCATTGCGACGTTGGGTACCTGGAACATCTTTTATGCACTCAATCTTTACTTATCCGGCGCGCAGTCTATCAGGGGAACTGAAATTGACGCTGCAGCGCCAGCGCTCAAATTCTTTGGAAAAACCGTTTCTATTTTCGGGGCACAGATCAGCTACGGTTCCCTTTTGCTGATCGCCCTGTTTGCAATACTCTGGTACGCGCTTTCACGTACGTCCTGGGGACGTCATGTCTATGCAGTGGGTGACGATCCTGAGGCTGCAAAGCTGGCTGGCATTCGCACTGATCGCGTCCTGATCTCAGTTTACGGCGTTGCTGGCTTCATCTGTGCCCTTGCTGGCTGGTCTGCCATCGGGCGTGTGGGCTCAGTATCTCCTACCAGCTTCTTCGAGGGCAATCTGCAGTCAATTACCGCCGTAGTAATTGGTGGAATATCCCTTTTTGGCGGTCGCGGCTCCATCCTTGGTCCCCTGATTGGAGCTCTCATTGTAGGCGTCTTCCAATCTGGACTACGCATTGCGGGCGTCGACGTGCTTTGGCAACTCTTCGCAATCGGCTGGCTGATCCTGCTTGCCGTGGCTGTCGACCAGTGGATCAGAAAGGTATCAGCATGACCCTCACTCCGGTACTGCAGGCAAAAGGCCTATCCAAAAAATATGGACGCGTTGTCGCCATAGATGGAGCAGATTTCGAGCTTATGCCGGGAGAAATTCTGGCAGTCATCGGCGACAATGGTGCGGGCAAATCGAGTCTGATCCGGGCTCTCTCTGGTGCACTTAAACCCGATAGTGGCGAGATCCTGTTAGATGGCAAGCCGATCAATTTCTCATCCCCGATGGAAGCTCGTCATGCAGGAATTGAAACGGTCTATCAGACACTGGCATTGTCACCTGCATTGTCGATCAGCGATAATATGTTTCTTGGCCGCGAGATTCACAGCAAGGGTTTGATGGGCAAGTACTTTCGACAACTTGATCGCCAAACAATGGACCGTGTAGCACGCGAAAAGCTCAACGAGCTGGGCCTGATGACAATTCAGAATATCGCTCAGCCCGTCGAAACGCTTTCGGGAGGTCAACGTCAGGGGATTGCAGTTGCACGCGCCGCAGCCTTCGGGTCAAAGGTCATCATTATGGACGAACCGACAGCAGCGCTCGGCGTCAAGGAATCTCAAAAGGTTCTTGAATTGATCAAGACCGTGCGCTCGCGCGGGGTACCAATTGTGCTCATCAGCCACAACATGCCCCACGTTTTCGAACTGGCGGACCGAATTCACATCCATCGGCTGGGAAAACGACTAGCCGTGGTACGCCCGACGGAATGTTCAATGTCAGATGTGGTGGCAATGATGACCGGCGCCATGCAACCCTCATCTGAAATGCTGCAGTGACGTCATTAAATTGATCCGTGACGCCCGACACGTTGTGCCCGGCATCCGTAACTTTGCGTGCTTAAAAGGTGTAGCTTGAAATTTTGCTTCAATAGTTTCGCGTTCAGCAGTTTTCCGACATTTTTGCCAACCTATTCGCTTCAAGAGACGATCCGTATCCTGGCCGCAATTGGCTATGATGCTATCGAGATAGGATGCTGTGCGCCCCACGCCTGGCCAGATCACCTTTCCAATGATGATCGCAGGGAAATCGCCAAGACCGCAAAGGGTGAAGGTATTGCCATATCAAGCCTCTTACCGGCAATTGGCGGAGGGTTCGGCTGCAACCCTTGTTCAATTCTGGCAGCTGAACGACAGGCTACAATCGATCATTACAAAAAAATCATCGATCTCGCACATGAGCTTGATGCCGGAATGGTTCTTTATATCGGCGGCTGGCGCGCGCAAGGCATGTCGCGGTCTGACGGTTGGGCGTATAGTCTGAATTGTCTGCAACAGGTTGCGGCTTATGCAAATGCGGCCGGAATCCAGATTGCCATTGAACCCACCACAGCAGACACCAATCTGATTGATAGCGCTGCAGACGCGCGACGCATGATGGCTGAGTGCGAAGCCACCAATGTCGGGCTCATGTTTGATAGTTGTCATGTAGACTTTGAAGGACAAAGCCTGTCGTCTTATGTCGACGCGATGAGCGATGCATTGATACACCTTCACGCAGCCGACACAGGACGCACCGCGATTGGAAAGGGTAAAGCAGACTGGGACAGTCTGCTTAAGGCGCTGCTGAGACATCAGTATAAAGGCTATTTCACGGTAGAAACGGGATTTGGCGATAGAAACGTTGATCCAGTAGAGGTTGCCCGCTCCAGCCTCTCCTATTTGCGAGATCGATTAAATGTTCTGAGTGATTGTCGTTAACATCAAGTCGACACGAGAACTCAAGTAACTATCCAGCTACGAACTTCGTCGGCTCCTCACTGCCTTCAGCCTGAAGAACGCCTATTGGGGCGGAGCGGACACATTTGCCTTGTCCGCTCCGCCCCAATAGAAGAGATCAGTTCGAGCCGCAATGCCTTACCATTTCACGCGCAGCCCCAGGGTGCCTCCAAGCTTATAGCTATCACCGATGTCCTCTAGGCTCGTTTCAGCGGCAAGCTCGCCGTAGATCGAATACCTGTCGTCGTTCCAGTTATAGGTGCCACCCAGACCGACACCGCCCCAGAACCGGGCATCGCGCTGTTCAAGTGTTTCTCCAGCCCAATTGACACGGGTTTCGCCTAAGAACTCGTTATAGAGATTGACGATACCATAGATGCTGGAACGACGGGTTTTGTCGTCCTTGTCTTTCCAGGTTTCCTGCTGCTCGAGCGCCAGGCCATAGCGTCCGACAAAACTGTCACCACGGTCCATCGATACATTCAGACCCAGTGGATCGGTGAAGCTGTCGAAATCAACATGCGACCAATAGAACTGAGCTTGCGGGATAAGGGTCCAAGCTTCGTTGAGGGCAATACGTTTGCCCGCTTCGATACTCGCCATGTAACCCATGCCGTTGTTGCCATCAACCAGCGTCATACCAAGTGCATTGGAATCGAGATCCATATCAAACCAGGTAGCGGAAGCCTGACCATCAACATACCAGCCGTTTTCACCAAGCCATGTCAGGCTAGCGCCTACACCCCAGCCTGTTGTGCTGAGTTCGCCGGTCGAACCGCCATTGGTGGGACGTCCAAGCCATGAATCCACCCGGCTGCGAACTTGGCCATAGGAGACATTGATCCCGCCAATGAACTTGCCAGCATCACTCTCATAAAGCAGGCCGTCGATGCCGCTCTGCAACTTCCACCAATTGTCGCGGCTATCTTGTGCGGTATGAGAAACGCTAGGCTTGAACCGGCCATAGCCACCTTCCACACGCCCCCACAGACCATTCTGCTCAATGAAAATGTTGTTCTTGCTATCGAGATAGTACTGAGCCTGGTTGGATGTGATCTCACATTTAAAATTCTTTGATGGATCCTTACAAAATACGGTTTCCGCCGGTGCTACAGGATTGTTCCAGTAGCGATTGCCCACACGCTGCTGCATAGTTGAAGGTGCGATGAGATGCTCGAGGTGAGAAGGAATCTTCTCGTAAACAGGTGTTGTCGGGTTCTCAACAGGGTCGCTCGGATCGACTGGAGTAAGCTGAGAACGCAGATACCAGTTACCGTCCGCGGTATCATCGACACCACCAGCATTAACGCCGTTGTGATAGAGCAAGTATGACCACTTGCCGAGCGTGACAGCGGAACGGCCATCAACGGTATAACCATGATCGCCAAGTGCAAAGACGCCATCTTCAGACCGGCTCTTATCACGCACTTCAACCAACATGATGCCGTTGCCAGGCGTCAGGTCGCCGGTACCACCCTTGTTGCCCACGAAGATGCTCGTTGCAGCAGAACCAAGCGCCGTGCCATCAACGATGAGCACATCTGCAAAAGTGTTCGATGCACCTCCGGGTGCGATGCCATCATTGAGTACGGCGTTGGTGAGGAACCTGCCGCCTTGAGACACGAAGACCCCTTCACCTGCCGCACCGCCAACCGTGTCGCTGCCGGTAATGATCAACGTGTTGCCAACTTCCTCTCCACGCAGATCAATTGTGCCTGCATTGTTAAAGGTCTGAAGATTGACAAACTGGCCCTGGGCCACGCCTTCGCGAGTGATTGTGTAAAACGATGGATCCAAAGGTCGGCTGTCGGTGCCGGTCGTTGGCACATAGCTGCCAGTTGTGTCCGTCACGGGTGCATTTTTAACCGCAGCGAGCTGCACGACACCGCTATTAAGGTTGTTGAAGGTAGCCTGCGGTCCGCCGAAATCGGAGACAGAGACCCGTTTGGTATCACGAACGCCGTCACCGTCGGTATCGGAGAAATTGCGGATGTTGAAACTGCCCGCATTATCGAGCGTGTGAGGCGCGCCACCCCAAAGGGTCACAAAGCCATTGATCTCACCATCATTGACGATGTGAACCGAACCCGTCGTGCTTGGGTAGGCAACATCGTAGACAGGAAGATCCGCCTGCCATCCCTCGATGACACCGCTTGTGGTGCATCCGTTGCTGCTCGGGATTGCCCTGGCGGCACCTCCTGAAGGCGACGCTAAGCGCGCAGGTGGCGAAACATACCGGCTGTTACCGCAGGAGATGCCTTGGGTGATTGCTAGATCGCTAAGTGCGCCAATTGTACCCTTATTGTTGAGAACAGCAGATATTCCTTCTGCTCCGGACCACAAGACGACACCAGCTGCCGGCAGGCCACCGCCGACCCCCCCATACGATCCAAAGTATGCTTGAAAACCAGTCTGATTAATCTCTGTATCGCTGAAGCCTGGCGACAGATCACCGGGCGTAGCCGACCAACCACCTTCGATCACGGCATTCTGTGCGACATTGATCTCTACCGATCCATCATAGGATCCGGCGGCAATGCCGACCGAATTCTGCCCCTTTGCTGTAATGTTGGCGTTGGCATTGATGGTGATCGGAGCCGTGACATCTGCTTGAAGCGACACCACACCGCCCGAATTAGCGCCGCTTGCGTTGATTACCCCGTTGAGGTTCATGACTGTTGGCGTATCGAAAACACCGGGAGCGTTGATATGCCATATATTTTCAGTGCTTACCAGTCCCGCATAGACGTAGTGAGCGACGCCAAATGCTGCGTTGCCTGAGGTTTCTATTTGACCAGTCGTGACGGACAAGCTTCCAGCCACATTTTCACCGACATTGCGGTCGCCAAAAATTACAACCCCACCGGAACCGTCGCCCGTGGTCTTGATCTGGCCGGCAGTCGTATCAATGTCAACTATGCCGCCGCCATTCACGACAATTGCTGAAGACAAATCGCCTGTAGTAGAGAGGGCGCCACTGCGCAAGGTCAGATCCGCCGGATCCGTGTAACCTGAGAGGTTAGATCCAGCATCATATATATATCCGATTTCGCCTGTGAACTGGATACCGATCGACTGATCACCTTCAGTCGTGATCTCGCCGGAAGTCGTGTCGATGGCCACGTCTCCAGCAGGGAGGAACTCGCTAGACGGGAAAAAAAACTGACTTTCAGACGTAACGCTGATTGCGTTGGAGCCTTGACCTTTTGTAATGATGTTCCCAGCAGTAAGTCGTGTTGTGCCGCTACTGGCGATGCTGACAGCGTCCGAGACAACGCCAGTGGTTTCAAGCTTGCCTGCTGTAGTATCGACATTCAGTACCGACGTGGCTCGTCCTTGTAGAGCGAGAGCCCTCCCGTAGTAACCTAGGCCGGTCGTAATATCACCAGTGAATACATCGGCTGTTCCCGCCGAGTACACATAAACACCTCCGCTCCCACTACTTACAGTTCCACCTGTGGTATCAAGTAGAAGTTTGGAATACGGAGATTGAGATGCAATGGTAATTGCATGAGCATTAGAGTGGTAAGAATTAATATTTCCGGTGAGAACCCGATTGTCGGTCGCGTCACCTTGATAGAAGATATTTATAGCAGATGATACTTGATTTATATTTATAGTGCCGAGCCTCGTGTCGATATCAAATCGACTTGCATATGATGATGAAACTCCACCCGAAGTTGTGGCATAACCACCTTCGACATTAAGCTCGACTGGGCCTTCAAAAATCACAGTTTGGGCGCCCGCGCCGGTCAATGCAATACCATAATACCCCGGCGTGTCCATTACGACCCCGGCTCCCACTCTCACAGTCTGGTCGACATTGTTCGAATAGATGACGCCTGTAGCATAGGGATTGCCGCCTGGTCCGCAAGTCACATCAGCGCCAACACCGCATTCGTTAGCCGCCTGCGCTGTTGTAGGAAACAACGCGACCCCTGAGATCGACACCATTCCATAAGTTCCAAGCCCAATGAGAGCGGGGAAAAACCCAGGTAATGCACTCTGCCGTCGGGAATGGCGATTTGATTTTTTCATTAATTCCTCCAAGTTTATCAACAGTCAGAGCGGATGCGACCAACTCTGGTCGGACGGTTATTCCAATCGGCACCGGCCAGCGAGTAAAAGACCACTGTTCCGGCGGGAAGGCATGATTATCGAACAGCTGGCAATTTTCCGCGGCGCTATCATTCGCCATGCGTCTGCGACTACGCGGAGCTCGCCTAAAGCATAAGGGGTGGGCACAATCGCCCGGCTCAAATCCGCTGAATGCCCGGGCTTCCCCGTTAATCTGGAAGCAGGTTTGATGCCGTTGGTAACGGGCATAGTACGACGATTAATACAGCAGGTTAAGACAAGGGTAAGGGACCACAACAACCAGCCATCCATCGGCACCTTGATTGCATCACGATCTAAAGAGACTGAAAAATGCATCACCCTCGCAGGACAGCACTTCAATAACAATCCTATAGCAGCCGAAAACTGAGGCGAAAAACTTTGATCGCTACCACTAAAACTGATGGCGCGAACAGCACATTGCTTCTCCTGCAACGCGCAAAGTTTGCGGAAGCTATCTCTGATGAGGGTTTGGATGAGCTTGACAGGATTCTTGGGCCTGAAAAGCGTCTTTCCAGACATAATGTGCACTCTAGCTAATTTAGGAAATAGCTTTACCGCCCCCACCCGTCGCCGAATTTGCGACTGACTGGCTATTGCGGTCCTCAATCTAAACAAGCCCAAAAGGCTTCTGACAACTATTCCTGATTTCAATGGGCTCGATTCCCCTCAAGCACCGGCCGAAATGCAAACAATCCCTACAAGGTTAGGTAGTATTATCGTCTTCTTTCGCAAGGACAATGTCATATAATGTCACTTCCTAACACAACCGCGACGCGAACACGATCGCTTGGATAATTCAACTTCGGAAGTCTGACGCATTCGAGTGAAAAATGGTGTGGCGAAAGCCGGAAAGCACTTGGAGCAATTTTGCGTAAAGTTCATGAAAGAGAGCCACACCTCTCAAAACAGGCATCTACCCGACTGCAGCGACGGACCAAAGTTCGCTGCGAATGTCTTGAAGATTGGGTTTCGATGAAGTGAGAGAGGCCTAGTGCACTTTGCTAACTGCACCCTTCGCCGCAACAAGAGCCTTTACGGATCTTGCAAACTAGGGCCGCGTGCGGCCCGGCCAGTCTCAGGCAGGTCTAGCCTATGACCGAGTTACACTGCTTAGCGGTGCACGGCTTCCCACAGGCTACCCGCGCTTGTTTCGTAATGTTGTTTCGGATTTGCGCACTTCCATCAATCACGTCGTCAATGGAGCTTATTTCCTTGGCTCCGAGGGACAGATGGGACTTGCGTATCCTGACGATACTGCCGATCTTTCAATCAGCCAGGCTCATCTGGTCTTCCAGATCCAGAATGGCCACCACACCATCATTGGCCCTGCTCCGTACGCTCGGAGCAGATTGCAGAATCCCCCATGGTGTTGACGGGAGATCGGGTCCGACACTTGCAAGACAATAGCTTAAACGACGCTGCTAGGTGACGCGAATACCTTGCCTTGTTTCGGATACTCGGCAGCCATCCGCTTTTCAGATTTCCAATCAAGAACATTTTTGATTGCACGAACCCGCAATCTGCCGGCTCATTTCATGACGATATGAGCTTCAAAGAAGCCCTTTCTTCCTGTTATCATTCGTCACGAAGGACGCAGCCGGCATTATCTCATCATAAGCGACAATGATGGCTCCCCCATGCTGCGCCCTGTGAAGCTTTTGGTAACGTCCATCCTTACGAGCGACGAGTTCGGAATGATCGCCTTGTTCGGTAATCTGCCCATCCTCAACCACGACGATGCGGTCGGCATTCGTGATTGTCGCAAGTCGATGTGCAATCACCAACGTGGTGCGGCCTTCGGACAAATCGGCGAGCGATTGTTGAATAGCCCGCTCTGTCTCAGTGTCGAGCGCGGACGTTGCTTCGTCAAGGATCAGGATTGGTGGGTTCTTTAAGAATATGCGGGCGATCGCAATCCGCTGCTTCTGCCCGCCTGACAGCTTCACACCGCGTTCGCCAATGACCGTATCGAGCCCATCAGCAAGCGATGCGATCACACCATCCAGCCTTGCACGCTGGGCCGCATCCATGATCTCTGCCTCAGTCGCATCTAGGCGGCCATAGGCGATGTTCTCGCGAATGGTGCCTGCAAATAGAAACACATCCTGTTGAACGATACCAATATTGGCACGCAGCGAACTAAGCGTCATATCTCGAATGTCTATACCATCGATCTTAATTGCGCCGCCGGTCACCTCATAAAAGCGTGGCAGCAGCGAACAAATGGTCGTTTTACCGGCTCCTGAGGACCCGACGAAAGCTACTGTTTCTCCGGCTTTGATTGCAAGAACGAGTTTGGCAAAGACTGGCTTGCCAGAGGTATATCCGAAATCAACGTCGCAATAGTTGATGTCTCCCTCAAGCCGTTTGACCGACCGCGCATCCGTCTGGTCTGCAATATCCGCTCTGGTGTCGAGAAACTGCGTATAGCGCTGGAAGCCGGCAATCCCGCGGGGATAAGTCTCGATAATCGAATTGATCTTGTCGATGGGGCGGAAGAACACGCCGACCAACAGCAGAAAACCAACAAAGCCACCTGCCGTCAGTTCGCCGCGTACGACGAACCAGGCACCTGCCAACATCACGATCACCTGCACAAAGCGCATGGAGAGGTAGGATAATGACATAGATGCAGCAATCACCTTGTAAGCCTTGAGTTTGGTCAGAAGATAATTGCGGTTATTCTCGGCAAACAGAGCACGCTCATGATCTTCATTGGTAAATGCCTGAACCACGCGGATGCCACCGATGTTTTCTTCTATGCGGGCATTGAACTCACCAACGCGGCTATAGAGCTGATGTGAATTCGCAGTCATGCGCTTGCCGTAAAACGTGGTGAACACAGCCGTGATTGGAACAATTGTCGCGGTGAGCAGTGCAAGTGGTACATGAACCCACATCATCAGCATAAAGGCGCCAATCAGGGTCATCAGCGCGATGAACAAGTCTTCGGGTCCATGATGGGCGATCTCACCAATCTCTTCGAGATCCTTGGTGAGCCTTGCTACGAGATGGCCTGTCTTCTGGTTATCGAAGAATCCGAAGGAGAGCTTCTGCAGATGGTCGAAAGCCTTCCGGCGCATTTCGGTTTCGATCTTGAGGCCGAGCATGTGGCCCCAATAGGTGACGATCACCTGAAGACCCGCATTGATCAGATAGATGAGAAACAGACCAAGCGCGGCGAGTGCAATCATGCCAAACTGGTTCGACGGCAACAGCCGATCGATAAACAGCGTTACAGCAATCGGAAAAGCCAGCTCTAGCAAGCCGGCTACGATCGCACTGGAAAAATCAAGCACGAAAAGGCCACGATGCGGGCGGTAGTAGGCAGTAAAGCGCTTTAACAGGCCAATCACCACAACGCTCCTTTCTCACATAAATGCACGAGTTCAATCGCTCGACACGTACTTCCCGTCGCCTTTTTTGGGCGACCGGCGACATCTTGGAAACCTGATCCCAGATGATGGAAATCCTCAGACTGAAGGCGGGCGAGAGTCCGGTCAAAGCGAGTAATAGTCATTTGCGCGCCTCCTTGACGAGTATCCATAAAAAATATGCGCCACCGACACTCACTGTCATGACACCAACGGGCAGTTGAACACTGAAGGCATGCTGTGTCAGCCAGTCAGCGGAAAGCAACAACAGCCCTCCCATCAGAGCTGATGGTATGAGCGCCACACCAGCCGATCGTGTCAGTCGCCTCGCAATCTGCGGGGCAGCAAGGGAAATGAAAGAGATTGGACCTGCGGCGGCAGTTACGATTGCCGTTAACGCCACACCAAACACGATCAACAAAACACGCGTCATATTGGCATTTACGCCGGAGGCCATCGCAACGTCATCTCCCATCTCGAGCTGGCGCATTGGTCGGGAGAAATGAAGCGTTAGGGGCGTGATGATGCACAACGCAATTGCAACCGGCACAAGCTGCTCGAAGCCAAGTCCATTGAGCGATCCGGCGCCCCAAATTGCCGCCGCAATGGCTACTTGAAGATCCGTCTCACGTATCATCCAGCTATTGAAGGCTGAAAGCATCGCCGCAACACCGATCCCAACTATGATCAGTCGGAAGCCTTGGACACCACGGCGCGAGGCAAGCATATAAACTGCCATGGCAGTAATGATACCGCCGACCAACGCGCCAAGCGCTGTCTCGTAATATCCGCCTGACATGAGAAGGATCGCAACAAGCGCCCCCGTATAGGAACCAGCAGAGAAGCCGATAATGTCCGGACTGCCCAACGGATTACGCGTAAGGCTCTGGAAAATAGCCCCGCTCATGCCGAGCGCACCTCCTAGCAGAAAGGCAAGTATTGCACGCGGCAGGCGCCATTCTAAAACAATCATGCGCACCATATCGTCGCCCTGCCCGACCAGGGCATTGAGGGCGTCAGGCAAGGCTATTGGATATTTACCAGTCAAAAGTGTGGTGAGCGCTATGACTGCAGAGCCCGAGAAAAGCAGCAAAGCCATGATAAGCCTGCGACCGTCGAGCCGGAACGACACCCGACCACGAAGTAAGCGAACCGTAACGGTAGCGCGGTCAAAGGCGATTAGTCGAGCAGGAGTAATACTCATAGCCCGCTCGCTTGTCTGCGCCGTGCCAGAAAAATCAGTACTGGCGCGCCAATGAATGCAGTGACGATGCCGGCCTCCATTTCATTGGGATAAAGGACGAGGCGTCCGACAATGTCAGCCAGCAGTAACAATACCGGCGCGTAGATCATCGTCAGTGGAATAATCAAGCGTTGATCAGGACCAATCAGCCAACGCATGGCATGCGGCACCATCAGACCAATGAAGCCGATCGGGCCGCAGGCAGCCGTTCCAGCACCGGCAAGAAGCGTCACACCTATAACGCTTAAGATTCGTGTGCGCAAAATGTTGGTGCCAAGCGAACGCGCCAGGTCATCGCCGAGCGCCACAGCATTCAACGACCGCGCCGCAATCAAGGCGATCACAAGCCCCAAACCGATAAACGGCGCCACCCAAACAACGACATGCATATCACGCCCGGCAATTGAGCCTATCGCCCATAGCCGCAGGGCATCAAAAGCCTGTGGATCGAGCAATGTAATTGCTGATCCCAAGCCACCCAGAACAGCTGATAATGCAACACCTGCCAGTACCAATCGCACCGGCGTGGCATTTTCGCGTCCTGTAGCACCAATAATATAGACCGCAAATGTTACGACCACAGCACCCAGCAGCGCGAACCAAATATAGGAGTTAATCGAATGAAAGCCGAGTAGTCCCACCGCGAGTGTTACGAAAAATGCGGCTCCCGCATTCACACCCAATATCCCCGGATCAGCCAGCGGATTTCGCGTCGCCGCCTGGATCAAGGCGCCCGAAACGCCAAATGCAGCTCCGCTAAGAAGGCCCAGTAAAGTGCGAGGCAAACGGTAATCAAACAATACAATGCCGTCGAATGACCATGGATCATCGACCAGAAAAAGCCGAAAGATCCTCTCTAGGGAAATAACCCTTGCACCGACAACAAAACTGATTGTCGATACAATTGTTAGCAGGAACAACCCAACCAAAACGGCACTCCAAGCCGATCGCCCGACAGAACCTGGCAGCAAATCAGACATTGAGAGCGCACGCCTCATCCGCGAGACTGACCTTCAATCCAATAGCCAATCGCTTCGATCCGGCTTTTGTCAAAGCCAAGCACATCTCGAAAGTGCTTACGGCTTTGCGAGACCATCTTCGCTTCACCTGCGATATAGATATAACCGTTTCCTTCCGGCAGGGCTTTGATCTCGGCCGCTATACTCGCCAATCGCGAGTGGCCTTTCTCTCCCCCGATTTTATCGCCTCCTACATGCCAAACGAGATCAAGCTCTGCCTGTGTGCGCAAAGATTGCTTGTCGGCATCCGACGGTATCTCGATGTGAAAATATGCTTTGAAGCCAAAGGGTAGCTCCTCCGCAACCCGAGCAACAGCCGGCAGACCGGTAATATCCGTCACCATCAGCACCCAATCTGTTTGTGTGGGGAGACGGAAACGACCCGCAGGGTTGCAAACGCCCACTCTATCCCCGGGGCGGGCTGACTTTGCCCATTCGGTTGCGAGACCATGATCATGGGCAACAATATCAATTGTTATCTCGCAACGAGAACCATCCCAACGACGCACGGTGTAAGGCCGATCCGGGCATGGTTCTGCCCCATCAGGCCATCTCCATTTGCCGTTCTCATCACGGATTTGTAACGAAAGCGGCGTCTGAGAATTCGGTTTGAAAGTCAGCCTCACCCATTCATCAGGACACCCGCTTGGAACGAAGCGCTCCCCGCCATCGACCTTGAAGATAAACCTTTTCATCGATGGCGTAATCTCTTCCAATGACACAACCTCTGCCCAGAAGCAGTCATAGGCATAAGGTAGGGGATCAGACTCGGCTGTTGTTCTGTTTTGAATTGCCACGTGACTGCTCAATATTCTAATCCTTCGGAATTCTTGCGGCATCCGCCAGCCGCGTTGCAAATCTTTGAAATCCATAAGGTATGGACAAAACGCTCAGTGCAGACGTCGCCCAGACTTCAACCGGACTTTCAAGCGCCACATATGCACCTCGTCTCACAGAGCCGAGTGCCTGAAATAGCCTTTGCGCTTCCAGCGATGCACGAGCCTCGCCTCCAAACCATAGGATAAGAATATCCGCATCGACGCTATCGATCGTTTCGAGGCTTACAGCTGTTGAGAACTCTTCGGGATATTTCTTGGCAAGTAGTTCGATACCCGGAGAGAGTTCCAGTCCCATAAGGCGCAAGGCTTTAACCCGCGGATCCGCTGGCAAATAGACGACAAGATTGCTCGAACCGCGAAAGAAGGTTCCAAAAGTAAACGTCTTGCCAGACAACTCGGGATAGGATTTTCCAAGAGCCACAAGATATTCATCCGCGCCTTCTACAAGCTTTTCCGCCTCATAAGGTTTGCCAAGCGCCTCACCAATTATTGTCGTCTGCTCACGCCAGCCCGCACGCCAAGGTCCGGACCGATATGCAACCGTTGGTGCAATCGATGAAAGCCGTTGATACGACATTTGATTGATGCCCGAATATACACCGAGGATCAAATCCGGTTTAAGCGCAGCAATGGCTTCATAATCTATGCCGAAGTCGAGCAGTGCTGGCTTTTGCGTCAGTTTTTCCTCATTCCACGGGAATATGCCGCTCGCAAAAGTCCCATAACGGGGCATTGCCAGCGGCGTTACTCCAAGAGCTAAAAGTGTATCCTCACCACTCCAGCCAATAGTAACAACACGTTCTGGAGAGGTGTTAATTACAGTCGTCCCAAGCGCGTGTTTGACCGCTATAGGAAAATCTGCATCAGCAAAAGCCAAGCTGTGACTTCTCAATACCAGAAGTACCAGACATAGGAGCAATTTCAGTTTCATATCGCTAACGCCAGATTGATCCTGATGCAGCTTGCTGCATCAGGTCACAAGTCAGAATGTGTGCTTAAGATTGAGCCTGAATTCGCGCGGCGCTCCCATCCAATTGTTCAAACCAACTGTCGGATCGATTGACGTGTAATAGCGTTTGTCAAAAAGATTGTTGACGTTGAACTGGATAGCTGTCTTTTCACTGATGTCGTATTTGGCCATTACATCAGCGACGGCGAACGCGCCCTGTACAAGATTTACAGTTTCAGTCCTGGAATAGATCTCGCTCTGCGCACGCACGCCACCCCCGATCGTCAACTTATCGTCGAGCATGGAGTAGGACGTATATAGCTTGAATACATGCGCCGGGGCTTGGGTCGTATTAAAGCGCTGACCTTCCAAGCTTCCTTCCGTATATTTGGAAACCGAGTAGGTGTAGCCTGCCATGATGTTCCAGTGCTGCGTAAGCGCCCCTCGCGCCTCCAACTCGAAGCCTTTGGTTTCGACGCCATCAACGCCTTCATAGCAACTACTTGACAAAGGATTACAATAGGAAACTCCAACAATCCTTTGCCCCACATTGTCCCGTTTGGTCTGAAACACGGCAGCAGTGGTAGAGAGTTGTCCGTTGAAAAATTCCGCTTTGACGCCGGCTTCGAGATTTGTCCCCTCGATTGGCTTGAGAAGACTGCCATCTCGCCCATAGTAGTTTTGCGGCTTGAAAATACCAGTATAGCTCGCATAAGCAGTCAGGTCGGACGTGATGTTATAAACAAGACCGACATAGGGAACGAAGTTAGCATTAGCGCTATAGTCAGAACTCGTTGTCGCGCCACTCGTATAGGAGGTCTGCTCCTTATCCCACTTCCACCATGACACACGGCCACCGGTTATCAGTTTGAGATCATCTGTTAGACTAAATCTCGCCGATGCATACGCGCCAATCTGGTCGGTCCTCTCGTCACTCCCACTGGTCAAAGGAATATCTTCGGGCGCAGGCTCCGCACCAGGATCCCATGTGGTTGGATCCATAATCGAACTTGCGCAATTCGACACACCCACCCAAAGATTGGTTCTTGATGCATTAACACCGAAAACGAAGTCGTGATCTCTACCGAAGATTTCAACCGGGCCCGAGGCATTGACATCGAACGAGTAAACATCATTCGCGTAAGGGAAGCGCCCCGGATAGAACCAAAGGTCGTCGCCAATCCACCAGGTATAACCACCGCGCATGTCAGCTCTTGACCACGCTGCACGCCCGTCGGCTTTCAATGTCCAACCATTGTCAAATCGATGTTCCAGGTCAACAAACAAGGTATTCTGACGACGATACAAATAATCCCAGTCATTCCCGAGGAATGTTGAGGGACTGAAATCGTAGAAAGATCCATCTGGTCGCGCCGGCAAACCACCCCAGTCAAACCCGTCGATTTTCTGGTTCTGATAACTGTAGCCAATGTTTAACGTCGTATCTTCGGTCAGATCGGCGTCAATTGTGCCATAAAACATGCCATCACGATTGGAATAATAGTCTTTGTAGCTGTCACCTGCTCCAAAGGCGCCTACAATACGGGCGCGAACCGTCTTCGTATCGTTGAGCGGGGTAGAGTAATCGATTACAGCTCGTCCGTTACCCCATGAAGAGGCTCTTGTCGTAATCGTTGCCCTAGTCTCGTCAAGAGGGCGTTTACGGATCAGGTTGATCGCACCAGCCGGGTTGCCCGCACCTGTGGTCAGACCAGCGGCCCCCTTTATGACCTCAACCCGATCATACATGTCGAGATCATCCTGGCCATCGCTGTCGCGGGCAAAGTAATGAACGTTGTTTGAGACTCCATCATACTGAATATTATCGATTTCCAAACCGCGCGACCAATATTCATGACGCACACTGGATGCACCGATTTTTGTGGTTACGCCGGGCGTGTCCGCCATGGCCTGATCAAGGGTCTGGTAATCTTTGTCATCAATCATCTTCCGAGTGACAACAGAAACAGATTGCGGCGTCTCACGGATCGACATTGGCAATTTTGTTGCAGTCGACATTGAGCTGGTCGTATAAGAATTGGTACCTTCGGTTGTAGCTCCACCAATCCCTGTAACTGTGATCGTATTCAGAACAGTCGTGCCATCTGCTGACAAGCCGGTGCCAGAAGATGAGGGTTGGGAGATAACGACTGACGACGCATCGGTGAAGGAATAGGTGAGGCCGGTTCCGCGCAGCAGCTGAGCAATCGCCTGCTCTCGGGTTACAGCTTTCTGGATCCCTGGAGATGTCTTTCCTTGAACAATCGAGGCTTCATAGGAAATCTGCGTTCCTGACTGGCTGCCAAAACTCGATAATGCACCGCTTAACGGCCCAGCCTGAACAGAATATGTAACTTGAGCATCGGCTTTAACGGCGGTTGAAACGACAATGATGGGTGCAGTCGTTGCCAAAAGCCCAAGAACGAGCAGCCTTTTGCTCGTAATGCTGAAATTTCTGATCCGAGACTTTTGCCCCATCGCCAACCGCTCCGTTATTCGCACAAAATGGGCTAACTCGCGGATTTTCCGCAGCCCTTAATGTCTATTACGGATAGAGAACGAAATTATTCCGTTTTTTCTCAAGTTTTTTTAAACTGACGAGATAACCGTCACATAAGGAGCAACTTGACGTACTTTGGCGCCAAAAGGACGGACGACAGCTTCGAGCGCACGGATTGGATTGTTGAGATCAAAAACGCCGCTGACAATTTTTGATCCAAGATAGCGATCCGCCACAAAAACTTTGCCTGATTGCCAACGCGCAATTCTGGCAACTAAAGAAGACACAGACTCGTTCTCGGCGACAATCATGCCTTTTCGCCAGACTGCAATCTGCGAAATTTCGCGGCTTCCTCTGTTAAGAACGCGATTATTCGGATCAAAATTAATCCACTCGCCGGCACTCAGCTGCTCCTTGCCGTTCGCGGGAAAGCCCGGGGCCGTGACATCGATAAGCCCCTGATCAACTGACACAGATACGACGTCGGCATCATTGGAGAAATCAAATGCGGCCGCTTGTGTTCTGGCCTTAAACGACCCGCTTTCCACGGTGAATGGACGTGCACTATCTGAGGCCACTTCAAAATATGCCATTCCGGCAAGCAAGCTTATCTCGCGCAGTCTATCTGTAAATCCGATCCCGATTGCACTGTCAGGCCCAAGCGTCACGACACTTCCGTCAGAAAGCGGAATGCTTTTGATTTCACCGACTTTGGTCAAATGATCTGCCTTCGCCTTGATGATCAGATCTGGCAACATCAACGAACCCACGCCAGCTGCGGTGAGTACCGCCACACCGCCGACGATAAAATTTCGCCTGCTGGGACCAGTAGTGGCCTTTTTACGATCACTGAGAATCTTACCGGCCATACCGTGAATGGTGGCGACACGCCGCCAAGCGGCTTCGTGAGCGGGGCTGCGGCTTATCCAATTGCGAACCATTTCGACGGAAACGGGGTTGGCAGCATCGTTCTGCAAGCGAATAGCCAAATCTGCCGCTTCACGAAACAATCTGCGTTCTTCCGACACGTCGTTCATTCAACATCCAAAATGGGATTAATTAAAAACCGCTGCTATCGATTTATCCCTATACGCACACTGTTCCGGTGAGAAGATATTTTTATGATCTGGTTAAAACCCATTGAGACGATCTTCCAGATGCTCATAAGCGTCTCTGATCAAAACCCATGTCCTTGTCGTCGACATTTCAAGCTGTTTTGCAACTTCGGCAATCGTTAAACCACCCATTCGGTGAAGTTCAAAAGCTTCACGAATACGCCGCGGCAACTCGGCAAGCGCATCCTCGACGCACTTGAGCTTCTGACGATCATAGACAACAGTTTCAGCAGACGGTGTAGGATCTGCTATTGCCGAAAAGTCATCGTCGGAAAGATGAACACGAACCAATACGCGCTCATGCCGCACTTGATCGACACTTAAATTTCCGGCGATGCGATAAAGGTACGCTTTCGGGTTATGTTTGGGCGCTGCATCAGACGGTCGAGACGCCAACACTTTTACAAACGTGTCTTGCGTAAGATCAGCAGCAGTTTCCGGGTCGAGGCCTCTTCTGCGCAAAGAACGCGCAATTCCACTTGCGTGTCGCCGAAATAGCTCCTGTATATCCCAGCTCACGCAGAAAGCCTTTCAAATACGTGCGGGGAAAATTCATGCTCACCTGCTGAGATTGCACGCATCCGCATGCAAGCCTTTCGAGCGCTCATCAGCTTTTTGGGTATGGTCAAAACGAATTTTCCGAAACAAGACTCTGTTAGTCATGTTTAATCTGAAGCAGAATTAACTTGCAAGCATTTTGATAAATCAGGGGTGAACCATTAAATGAAGGGGTGGATTCTGCACAAGATAGACGTTGAAAAGACGAAGCGAAACTAGCTGGTCGGAGGCGGGAAGAAATATCCTGAAGATCACTTTTATCGGCAAGTAATTGAAAATCTGCCGCAAGGCCTTGATCACGGCTCAAAACATCTCGGTCGATGGCGACCGTGACGAGCTGGTCGATGGCGCGGCAAAATGCGCGCCATGAATGTCACTCTTTCATGCAACCTGTGTCGTGATTGATGATCAGCGGCTGCCGCGAAGCAGTAAATGGGAACTCGGAATAGCGGGGCACTTCTAAGTTCTTCAGGACAGGGATTACCAGCTTTTTTGAAGGAGGTCGCCAGATGCCGCGCAAGCAAAGAACCCTGCTGTGGGCCCGTATGCGTGAGTCGTTGCCAGAGCTACGGCAGGTCGAGCACCCACTTCAGGCGAATGCCCAGCTCCGTTTCCTGTCATGTCTGTCGAGGTTAAGCCGGGATCGACTGCGTTTACCTTGATCCCTTCCCGATCCAGCTCTTTCGCGAGCTTGACGGTCAACATATTCAATGCCGTCTTGGATGCGCAGTATCCGCCAAAACCAACCGTCCATGTTTCACTTCGCATGTCGAGAGCATCCGTCAACGAACTAAGGCCACTGCTCATCATCACGATCCGAGCTGCCTTGGATTTTCGCAACAAGGGCAAGAAGGCTTGAGTGACACGCATCACCCCGAATACGTTCGTGTCGAACATTCGCTGCATCTCATCAATTGACTCCTCAGCAAGTGAAGGTGGTTGGCCAAACATAAGTCCGGCGTTGTTTACCAATACGTCCAGATGACCTACCGCGCTCTCGACAGTTTTGACGGCTTCGGAAACGCTTTCAGCGTCAGTAACATCAAGTTGGACTGGACGAGCATCGATCCCGTCACCAAGCAGTTCGCGCGCTGCAATCTGACCGCGTGAAATGTCCCGACAACCCAGCCAAACGGTGTGTCCAGCTTTACCCAGCTGCCACGCGATGGCATGGCCGATACCCTTGTTTGCTCCGGTGATGAGAGCGGTGAGCGAGTTGTGAGTCATCAAAGTGTCCCTGGTCATTTCTATGGCAGAGACATACTACGAATTTCGTATTATTCAAGTATCGTATTTAGCAATTTGCTGCGTCAGCCGTAAGAACTCGGCCTGGTCAGCGGGATCGAGCGCTTGAAGCATTGCTTTGCAAGAGGCCCGATATCCATCAATATAGCCTGTAACTGCTTGCTTTCCTTTTTCGGTGATAGACAGGGCGACCGACCTGCGATTCGTTTCGGGGCGCTGTCGTTCAATCATTTCCCGGCGTACCAGCCTGTCAGCCGAAGACGACATTGTCGTCAGTGCTACCTGAAGGTGGCGCGCGACATCTCCCAGGTTACAAGCGGGATGTTCATCTATGAAAAGGAGCGCCTGAATGTCGAGGGCGTTGAGCGAGTTCTGCATCGCTGCCGCTGCCTCCAAGACCTTGAAACGACGGGTGAAGCGCTCAAAGGCAATGGCGAGTAATTCGATTTGGTCAGATGTAGGTTGGGTCATTTCTGCTATTAAGCATTTTCGCTCGTTGGATGTAAGTCATAGACGTCGGAGCATGCACGCCTTGAAAGCGCGACCGTCACGTTGCCAAAACGCCGAAAAACAAAGTTTTTTATTCTTACCGTAGGCGTCTACCAGAAAATGCGCGCGGCAAACGCCAGGTTCTCCTTAATAAGCTGGGCTGTGGTTCCGGCGCGGTCGCCACGTCATGGTGTTTCCTCTTTCGGACATTTAATTCAAAGTTAGCCAGAAATTCCATTCAATCCTTGCTGCTTCGACTTCCCGCGCCACTTCTCTTTCACGACCCAAAAATCTTTAAATACGGGTCATAAGCCTGAACTGCCGCCGATGTGATTGATGGCCAATTAAAACGATCGGCGCCTAAAACGGCATTATAGCTCGACCTGGATGGTGCACTTGGGATAGCTTCTGCAAAAAATGCGAACTTCCAAATTCAGAAAGCACAAGGATGGACATCGATCTGCTTGAAGATTTCATAACCTTGGCTGATGAGTTGAACTTCTCAGCTGCAGCGACACGGCGCAATGTTACGCAGCCAGCCTTCAGCAGACGGATAAAAATGCTCGAGCAATGGCTTGGAGCACCTTTGCTGAGAAGGACTAGCCGTTCTGTTGCGCTTACCAATGCTGGTCGCATTTTCTATTTACGTGCCAGCGTGATCATCCGCGATATCAAACGTGCCCGCGAGGAAACGCGCGAAGCGGCTGGCAAGGCAGAGCGAAACTTATCGATCGCCTCCACTCACGCACTTTCATTTACATTCGTGCCACGATGGATGCTGCAAACCATTGGCCATTCCAGCATCAGCTCTGCAAGCCTGATCACCGACAGTTATGCCGAATGTGAAGCGTTACTATTGAGCGGAGACGCAGTTTTCCTGATCTGCCATCGCCGTCCCGAAACAAAAAACAAGCTGACGACCCGCCAGTTTATGTCCCAGACAATCAGCCAGGATGTGCTTGTCCCTCTCTCGGCTCCTGGTGAAAATGGTGAACCGCGATGGAGCCTCGATCAGGCAACGGCAGACAGACCGATACCACAACTGAGCTATGCTTCGGCCTCTGGCCTTGGTCGTATTCTGGAAGAATACTGGTCGGAAAACAGATCGCGACCGGCACTTCAGACCCAGTTTAGCTCTGACCTTGCTGCGACCTTGCTTGAGATGGTCAAGGAGGGCCAGGGTGTCGCATGGGTGCCACTTTCATTGGCGGAACGTGATATAAAAGCCGGTCAACTGGCACGCGCTGGCGGCCATGAATTCGACATTCCGGTGGACATTACACTTATCCGCCCGACCACACGTCTCAGCCTTCATGCAGAGCAGTTCTGGCAAAAGGCAGTAAACGCCCACTCGAAGGTCTGAGACGGATATCGCAAATCTATCTATGCAAGATTGGCATTGATCAAGTGATAGTTGGCATTGGTCATTTTCAGTTATCCGACGTTATGAATTTCCTCACATGAGAGACGTGCTGCCGGGAGGGCGAAGGTAGCAGCTCTTCTTTATTGGGAGGAAATAATGAGAAGACTGTTAAGTCAGCTCTATATCCAGGTTTTGATTGGAATTGTCATTGGCGGCCTGATTGGCTTCTTCTGGCCTGACATTGCGACCTCACTGCAACCATTTGCAACCGGCTTTATCAAACTCATCAAGATGCTGCTCGCACCGATCATTTTCGGAACTGTGGTCTTGGGTATCGCGAAAATGGGCAATGTCCACGAAGTGGGGCGCATTGGAACCGTTGCGCTCATCTATTTCGAGATCGCATCCACGATTGCTCTGGTACTTGGCTTGATTGTGGTTAATCTGATGCAACCAGGTGCTGGCATGAACATTGATGCCAGTCAGATCGATACATCATCAATTGCCGGGTATCAAAAGACTGCTGCCGAACACGGCGGCGTCATTGATTTCTTTCTGGATATCATTCCACAAACCATTGTCGGTGCATTTGCTTCCGGCGCAATGTTGCAAGTCATTCTGATCGCGCTTCTGTTTGGGGTCGCCCTGGTACAGATCGGCGAGCGAGCGAAACCTTTCGTCGATGTGATCGATGTGTCGCTGCAGGCGCTTTTCCGTATCGTTGGAATGGTCATGAAGCTCGCGCCGTTGGGCGCTGGCGCTGGCGTTGCTTATACAATTGGCAAACACGGTATTGGGACAATTTGGTCACTCGGCCACCTGATGCTCGCGGTATATCTGACATCCATCCTTTTTGTAGTTCTCGTCATCGGAACCGTGGCACGATGGTCAGGCTTTCCGCTTCTTCAGTTCTTCCGATACTTCAAAGATGAGATCTTCATCACCCTGGCCACCTGCTCCACCGAAGCGGTACTGCCACGCATGATGGCCAAGCTGGAACGCCTTGGTGTCAGCAAACCCGTCGTCGGGTTGGTGCTGCCAACAGGCTATGCCTTCAACGCTGATGGCACCTGTATTTATCTGACAATGGCCGCAATTTTTATCGCGCAGGCCACCAATACCGATCTTAGCCTCTGGGGTCAGCTGGGTATCCTGGGCGTCTTGTTGCTCACGTCCAAAGGATCAGCAGGCGTCGCCGGAGCAGGCTTTGTCACTCTCGCCGCAACCCTCTCCACCTTTCACACCGTACCCGTAGCTGGCTTGGTCCTGCTATTGGGCGTGGATCGCTTCATGAACGAAGCACGCGCTGTCGTGAACCTGATCGGAAATGGCGTTGCAACGATTGCGGTCGCCAAATGGGAAGGCGAGCTGGATATGAACACTGTACGTCAGGTCATCGCCGAACAAAAAGGCCAAACGCCGCGGAAAATTACCGCTCAAGCTGTGCCAGAAGCCACTCATCAGCACGCCTAGCATGAAGAATTCAGTAGAATAGGAGACACATATCATGCGCATCATTGAAGTCCGTGAAGTGACCAAACCGATCTCTTCGCCGATCCGTAACGCGTATATCGACTTCAGCAAAATGACGGCAAGCCTCGTGGCAGTCGTTACTGATGTGGTCCGTGATGGCCGCCGGGTTGTGGGTTATGGATTTAACTCGAATGGTCGATATGGACAGGGCGGCCTCATCCGTGAACGTTTCCGGGATCGTATCCTGCAGGCAGATCCTGAAAGCCTGTTCAACGAAGCCGGAGATAATCTCGACCCGCATAAAATCTGGGCCGCAATGATGGCCAATGAAAAGCCTGGTGGGCATGGCGAACGCTCGGTTGCAGTTGGTACAATTGACATGGCCGTGTGGGATGCAGTCGCAAAGATTGCTGGAAAGCCGCTTTTCCGCCTTCTCGCAGAAACCAAGGGTGTGGAGGCGGACCCGCGTGTCTTCGTTTATGCGGCTGGCGGATATTATTATCCGGGCAAAGACGATTCCGCACTGCGCAAGGAAATGCGCAGCTATCTTGACCGCGGATATAATGTCGTCAAAATGAAAATTGGCGGTGCATCCATCGACGAAGACAAGCGCCGTATCGAAGCCGTTCTTGAAGAAGTCGGAACAGAAGCCCGGCTGGCCGTTGATGCGAATGGTCGTTTCGATCTGGAAACCGGCATAGCCTACGCAAAAATGCTGCGTGAATACCCGCTGTTCTGGTACGAAGAAGTAGGTGATCCGCTCGATTACCAGCTTCAGGCCGCTCTCTCCGAATTCTATCCCGGTGCGATGGCAACAGGTGAAAACCTGTTCTCACATCAGGATGCGCGGAACCTCATCCGCTACGGCGGTATGCGCCCGGATCGGGACTGGCTACAGTTTGACTGCGCACTTTCTTATGGCCTTGTCGAATATCTTCGAACGCTTGATGTGCTCGATCAACTGGGCTGGTCGCCTTCTCGCTGCATCCCTCATGGTGGCCATCAGATGTCCCTGAACATTGCAGCTGGGCTGGGACTTGGCGGTAATGAGAGCTATCCGGACCTCTTCCAGCCTTATGGCGGTTTCCCGGATGGTGTGAAGGTCGAAGATGGCCACATCGTCATGCCTGACCTTCCAGGCATCGGCTTTGAAGGAAAAACAGATCTGATCAAGGTCATGCGAGAACTAGCGGAATAAGCCTGAGTGGCGGGGTTTTGCCCCGCCTTTTTTGTTGGGCACTCTCAAACACTCACGGGAAACTGTTTCAGACAGGGAGGGTTGGAGAACACAATATCGTAGTTTAATGGAGGAGGAACTGTACATGATACGCCATGTAAAACGTGGGGCCTTGCTGCTCACAGCAATTCTTTTAATGACCTTTCAAGCGTCAAACCAAGTCATGGCTGAAAACTATCCTAAGCCGGTAGAACACGACTACACGATCAAAAATTTTCGCTTCCATGATGGCAGTACCATGGATCTGAAAACGCACTATTTGACCATCGGCAACCCCGCTGGCGAAGCGGTACTGATTTTGCATGGCACCAATGGATCAGCCAAGAAGATGCTGAACAAGGGATTTGCGGAAGCTCTCTTTGGTCCCGGACAACCACTCGATGCCCAAAAGTACTTTCTGATATTGCCGGACTCCATCGGTGCGGGCGGGTCGCAAAAGCCCTCGGATGGATTGCGCATGAGATTTCCGCATTACAATTATGACGATATGGTTGAAGCGCAATATCGGCTGGTAAAGGAAGGCCTCGGACTTAATCACTTGCGCCTCATTCTTGGACATTCAATGGGCGGGATGCATGTTTGGAACTGGGGAATTCGCTATCCGGATTTTGCGGATGCACTGGTCCCTATGGCGTCCCTTCCGGCACCGATGGCCGGACGAAACTGGATGATGCGCAGAATGCTTATTGATGCAATCACGACCGATCCCGCTTGGCAAAGCGGCAATTACGAGACCCAACCAGAAAATCTTCGTATCGCTTCTGTCTGGTATGATCTTGCGACCAATGGTGGCAATACCCGACTGTGGCAAGCCGCCCCCACAAATGCGGAAGCCAGTACCTATGTCGACACAAAACTCGCTGAGGCAAAAATCACGGATGCAAATGACACACTTTATCAGTGGAACGCTTCTCAAGATTTCGATCCATCAAAGGATCTTGAGAAAATCACCAGCTATCTTTTTGCGATCAACGCAGCTGATGATGAGCGCAATCCGGAAGAGCTCGGCCATCTGCAATCCGCAGTTGGTCGGATGCCACATGGCAGTTATCTGATAATCCCTGCGAGCAGTAAAACCCGCGGACATGCGACAACCAGTAATGTAGCGGAGCTATACAGCGATGAACTTGGCAACTTTTTGAAAGAAGTTCCCAAGCGATAGAATATAACGTTCTGCTGTTGGTATCTTGGATACTGCCAACACATTGCACAGCTAGCCTGCGTCGCTGCCAGAAAGTTACCGTCCCGAATTGCTCTCAAATATTGATGAACAATTCGGGGCCGCAATCGCATCCTTGCAAACGCAGGCTTCAATAAAGTTAACGTCTGCGTGCCGCTAACTTCCTGCTTAGATTTCCCTTATCAAAGTATCAGCGATGCGCACACTAAGCGCCGCACCTGTCAGCGTTGGATTTACGCAAGACGAAGAAGGCATGACACTGGTGCCCGCAATGAACATGTTGCGATGATCATGCGTGCGGCAGTCGCGGTCAACCACCGAATTCTTTGGATCGTCGCCCATGATTGTTGTGCCCATTATGTGCTGGCGGTTCTGCCATTTCACATCGGTGCTGACGATGTCTGCATCCAGAAGCTTGGCGATCTGATCAAAGTCCTGCAATGCGCGGTCGCGGCCTGCATTCCAGTAATCGGTCACGCTGTAATAGATTGACGGAACAGGAATACCCAGCGCATCAACCTTATCCGTGCTTGGGAGGACACGATTTTCAGCCAAGGGCAAAGTTTCAAAATCCACTGCCCAGTTCAACGAGCGCGCCGAATTTCGGCGAATTTCGGCATCAAGCTTTGAACCAAGAACACCCTTTTTCAAAAGGCTCGCGGTTGTCTGACCCGTCGGAACGGTGTTCCGAACCTTGATCTTATAGCTTGGATAATTTTTGCGGAATTCACCATCGCGCTGATTGAGATAAACAAGAAGCTGGGTTGGACCTTCACCTGGCCAGAAATCTTCCTTCGCCATCACATTCATGCTGATGCCGGTATGGTCCATCAGATTGCGACCAACCTGATCAGATGAATTCGCGATACCGTTGGGGAAACGATCAGACTTTGAAAGTAGCATGATCTTCGGAGATTCAATGCCATAAGCAGCCATCACGAAATAACGTGCGGTGAGCTTATGCTCTGAACCATCCGGGCGCTTGTACCAGATTGCGGTGATCTTACCGCCATCATCAGCATCGATCTTCCAGACAACAGAATTGTCCTGAATGATCGCGCCATGGCGTTCGGCTTCGTCGATATGCATCGAACCATCATATTTTGCAGCAATCGGACAAACCGGGTTGCAGTTATTGTTGCCACCACAGGCCGGACGCTGGCCATAAGGGCGCGTTGCGCGGCCATTCGGCTCAAGGATCGGGTTAAAACCGCCCCTTGAGAGCTTTTCCGAAAGCTGAGTGAACATATAGCTCGGTTTCAGACCACGCATCGGATAAGGAATCGAACGCGGCGGATAGGCACTCCCCCCCTGCCCGCTTTCATCCTGACCATCGACGCCGCTGACACCGAGCTCCGTTTCAGCGCGAGCGTAAAATGGCTCGAGTTCATCATAGCTCACCGGCCAATCGCGACCATGGCCATAAAGCGACTTCAGGCGGAAGTCGTTTGGGATCATACGCCAAAGCGACGAACCGAAGTGCCATGTCGTACCGCCGACGACACGCAGGTATGAGGTGTTGTACTTCACTGGACCCACCTGCTGGAGATAATCACCATAGGTGGATGGTGCGTGTGGCAGGCTCGGAAACGGCGAGCCTGCGCCCTGCAACTTAGCATTGGCCAGCGAAAGCTTCACAGGAGCATTGCGGAAAGTCTCAACAATATCGCGGCGATCTACGCGCGGACCCGCTTCCAGCACGATCACTTTCTTACCAGCTTTTGCAAGGCTGCTGGCAATGATCCCGCCCATTACGCCCGAACCGATAACGATCAGATCCGCATCATATGCGTCGTTTGCCATTTTTCTCTTCCTGTCAGATCTTGGTATCAGGTTTCGGACCCCAGGCGTCTGGGCCAGGTCCATAGGTTGGGATCGCCAGGATGCCTCGCGTCGGGCGGTACATCAGCGCTTCTCCGTAAGCTATAAGCTCTGCATCTTCCGGCTCACCGACCACGCCGAGATACCAGGCCGACACAATTTTGGTTGCGGTTTCCATCAGCTTTGCATCAACGGAAGGCAACTCAAGAAATGCGTCCATATTTGCAGCATCACTCTGCTTAACGACCGAACCGAGCGCATTCATCCGCGCTACGAAATCGGAATTCCGCTTTTGCAGGGCCGCGAAATAGCGGCTACCCAACACCGGATCGAGATTATGGCCGGTCAGAAACGTCGAGAGCTGCATGAAGTCTTGCTGCGTTGCATCGGCTGCAGCTGCAGGCAGTGGACCGGCCAGAGCGGCTGTGGCGCCGAGCGCTGCAAGTGCAACAGTTCCGCGCAAGACAGATCGGCGAGAGATTTGACGACCGAAAGCGGTGTCCAGAAAATTATCAACTGGCATTACTGGTCTCCTGAGGGAGTGCTCAATGCTATGGGCAAATAAAGAAAAAAGCCGATCAGGCGCGCATTAGACGCTTGCGGCGACGAACCAGCCAGACAATGACCGTTATAAGGATCAGAATACCGATCACGATCGCCGGTGCCGCAAATGGTGCGAGTTTGGCAATCAGCGGCTTCGGTCCACCCTCGCGGATCAGTTTGACATCGGCGGGCGTCACTTTGACATCCGGATTACCGTATTGCGCCAGCACATAGTTGCTGACATCGGCAACATCTTGATCGGAAAGATGGTCTGTATAGAAAGCATCTGGACCGAAACCCGGCATGAATGCCGTTTCCCCGTCTACCGTGCGATTGACACCAAATAGGATTGCGGAAAGTAGATTGTCTGAACGCTCTGCACCCGTAACCGTGTTGTGGAACAGCGACGGATAATGCTTGTTGCCTTCACCATTCATCTGATGGCAGTTTGCACAAACACCACTGAAAATCCGGAAGCCACTTTCATTTGGTTTTTCCCCCGGAAGACCGCGCAACGCATATTCTGTTACTGATGGTTTGCCGAACTTGTCGCGCGGAGTTTTGGTGCCGGACGAAACCGGAGCCACATCCTTTACGTATACCGCAATCGCTTTCAGATCTTCATCGGTCAAATGCTGGAGACTGTGTTCGATGGCTTCTGCCATAGGACCTGCCGCCTGCGCCTTGCCCGCAACATGACCTTTGCGCAGATATTGCACCAATTCATCCTGTGACCAGTCACCAATACCACTGACTGGATCAGAGGTAATGTTTGGCGCATACCAGGAACCGAGCGAACCACCGGAAAGTGCTTGGCTAGCCCGCTCGGCCATCAGATCATTGCGTGGTGTATGACAAGTACTGCAATGTGCCAGCGCTTCAGAGAGATATGCGCCACGGTTCCACTCTTGAGATTTGTTGGAATTCGAGGTGAAACGCGTCTTATCAAGGAACAGAAGGTTCCATGCCGCCATTGACGTACGTACGCTGAATGGGAACGGCAGTTCAGTCTTCTGCGGCTGATGATCAACTGGCTTCACCTCATGCATGAAATAGGCGTAAAGCGCTTTCACGTCTTCGTCTGTCATCTTCGCATAGGCCGTGTAAGGCATAGCCGGATAAAGATGCGAACCACTTTTCGCAACACCATCACGGACGGCATGCGCAAATTCTTCCTCAGTGTAAGTGCCAATGCCATCGGCCTTTGATGGCGTAATATTTGTCGAAAAAATCGTGCCAAGCGGTGACGTGATGCCATAACCACCTGCAAAGGGCTGACCGCCGTGAGGCGCCGTGTGGCAGGCTGCACAATCCGATGCAGTGGCAATATAGCGCCCCTTGGCGATCAGTTCCGCATTCGGCTCATCAGCTATCGCCTCTGATCCGAATGCCATAACAAAAACGGCTGTTGCGCCAAGGAGTGCTTTCCATGAAGGACGGGGTGCAACGGGGTATTGCTTGAAGCTGCCTGATTGCGACATTCTAAACGAGCTTTCATGAAGCATGAATAATTCAATGCGAGCCGAAGATTGTTCTCTTTTTGAAAACAACCTGCTCGCCTCGCTCGAAACGGGACAAGCATAGCAATCTAAGAATCGAAATTTCTTGGATATTCCTATTCTCTTCAATAATTCAGAGAGTTGGGTATGCGATGTTCCGTGGCCTGTTGTTTGGAATAGCTCCAAGTGACTAGATAAGAAAATCAGTCTTTGCTAAATTCAGATTTCATCATACGTGAAAGCTTGACCTGTGAAATTCGATCTAATTGACCTGCGCATTTTTGTATCCGCCATCGAAGGTGGTAGCCTCACCGCTGCTGCAAATCAGAACAATATTGTTGTGGCGGCAGTCAGTGCGCGACTAAAAAAGCTGGAGGAAGCCTTTAATCTCAAGCTGTTCGACAGAACGGGGCGCGGTATTCGCCCGACGCTTGCAGGTGAAATTTTTGCGCGGAACGCGCGCAAGATTATCGACGATGCGCGGAGGGCACAGGCCGCACTTGATGATTTTTCCGATGGTCGCGGCGGTCATGTACGGTTGCTATCGAACACGAATATGTTAGCGGAACATATCCCTCATACCCTTGGGACATTTCTTGCAGCACACCCCGATGTGACGGTCAGCGTCGAGGACAAACCGAGTCTTGAAGTCGTGAGCTTGCTAAGAAACGGAGAGGCAGACATTGGCATTGTCGCATCTTCTGCAGACATGAGCGGCTTGAAAAGCTGGCGTTTTGTGCCCGACAGGCTAGTCCTTGTTACGCCAATCGAACATCCGCTTGCAGCATCGCCCGTGAACTATTCTAGAATCCTCGATTTCAAATTAATTGGTTTGCCAAAACACACAGCCTTGATGCAGTTTATGAGCAGGCTTGCCAATGAGCTCGGCCGCGCCGTCGATTACCGAACCCGTGCAGAGAACTTCGAAAGCGTTTGTCTCACGGTTGAATGCGGTGCAGGCATAGCAATTGTCCCTCAAACGGCAGCGCTTCGTTACGGGCGCTACATGGCTATAAACATCACGGAAATTGATGAGGGCTGGGCCGATCGCAATCTCTACCTTTGCGTAAGGAATGAATTACAACTACCTAGTTATGCGGCAAGCTTGCTTGATCACCTTCGTCGCTATGCACAAGAAGTTACCTGATTATTCATATTGCAATTGTGATCAGCGTACTGGAACTGAACTTGCCCTTATTTAGTGGAGAGGTCCTGTCACTAATTTACGGTTCATGATCTCGAACTGGATCGGCGATTTATACCCGAGGGCAGAATGTCTGCGCACGGGATTATAGAACCCGTCAATATATTCGCCAATGGCTTTGGTTGCGTCATTTCTGGTCTGGAACACAGTTCTCCATATCAGTTCCGACTTGATCGTCTTGAAGACGGTTTCCACCATTGCCTTATCATAGCAATTTACTTTGCCGCTCATAGATGGAAGCATGCTGTTCGCTTCGAGAATTCTGCGATACTCATAACTGGCATATTGGCTTCCCTGTCCGAGTGCTGGATCAGCCCCGGCTTTGGTTGCCGGATTGCAATAGCTTTCTTTAAAGCACTTATCGCCAGATCCTTTTTCATCCGATCCCGTGCTTCCCGGCCAATGATGCGACGAGAATAAAGATCGACAACGATTGCCAGATACAGCCAGCCTTCTGCGGTCCATATGTAACTGATATCGACACCCATTTCTGATCTGGTCCGTCACAAGTGAAGTCCTGATCCAGACGATTGGGAGCGAAAGGCTCACCATGATTGCTGTCGGTCGTGCGTTTGAAGCGCGTTTTCTGTCGGGCTTTCAAACCATTTTCACCCATCAGTCGCGCCGTACGGTGACGTCCTGCTCGAATACCTTCTTCATTCAGTTCAACATGCATTCGAGCGCTGCCATAAGTTTCACGTGACAGCTCAAACTGATTACGAATGTGAGCCAGGATGATCATATCGTCGAGTTGGCGACGGCTGGGCAAATGATGCTTCCATGCACAATAACCGCTGATACTGACTCCTGCGAAAGCGCAAAGCCGTGACAGAGAAATGTGGGCCTTCTCCATGTCGATGAATGCAAACTTCATCGACTTGTCTCCCGAGCGAAGAAGGCCGTCGCTTTTTTTAATAAATCTCGTTCCTGCCGCAGAAGTTCGTTTTCTTTACGAAGCCGGGCAAGCTCTTGGCTCATGTCCTCATGTGGACCAGAAAGCAGATCTTTCTCAGCAAAATTACGACGCCAACGGTCAAGCGTTCACTTTCCAATCCCAAGGTCCTCAGCAACTGATGAAATGCTTCGACCACTCGCCATTAAAATCCGAACGGCTTCGCGTTTGAACTCTTCTGTAAATTCTCGCTGCTTCAATTCTATGTCTCCTATCAGTCTTGTCTGACAGAAGCCCTCCACTTTTGAAGGGGAAGTCCAGTCAGTGTCTGAAAGATAGGTAACCGGGAGCCGCGCCTCGTAGTCCAGCGCCTCGCAACCTCTAATCCCGAGGGTATTGCAGCCGAACCGGGTCGCAAGGTGCAGGGGGGCTATCAAAACGAAGGGTTCCCCCCCGCTTGCGGATCGAAGCTGCTGACTAGAGTGGGAACTCGCATCCTGAGTATTGCTCGCACCGCTCCTAAGAACAAAGCCGCAAGCAATCCCCACGGCCAAAGCGGAGCGGAAGCCGGGCGCTCGGATCGGGTCAGGACGTGGGAACCTTAAAACGGAGAGTTTTACGCGCTCTGATCAACAAATTCCTGGCTGATCAACAGATCGGCAAGTTTCTGCGCTGCGGGACCTAGCCCCTCGTCACGGCGGTGGGCGACATAAGCACTCGACGTGACCTCGCCATTGAAACCCACGGCGCTGACATTGAGGCACACGAGCGTTCCTTGTTCCAACTCCCGTTCAACTAGCCAATAGGGGAGCCGCCCCCAGCCTGCTCCCCCGAGGATGAGCTGGTGTTTGGTATCCTGGGAGTTGACGCGGCAGGTCTTGGATGAAACGACCCCGAAATCTCGGCCCGCTGATATGTCGGATGGATCGGTCAGAACAATTTGGAGATGATCGGCAACGTCCATCAGCTCCAGTGGACGGCCCTCATCGCGGAGGGCCAGCGGATGGGTCGAAGCGACGACGGAGACCTGGCTGACGGTTTTCAGCGGCTCAAACTTGATGCGGGGGTCGCGGAACTCTTCACCAACCATCACCGAAAGCGCACAACGCTTCTTTCGAAGCGCATCGAGGGGACCGCCCATGGCTTCCGACCATACATGAACGGCAACAGCAGGATAATCATGTCGCATCCGTGAGATTGCGCGGGCGACCTCCCGCATCGGGAAGAGCGTATCGACAGAAATCGCGAGTTCCGTTTCGACGCCATGCGCGAAGCCCTGCGCGTGGGCTCGCAATACGTCCACGCGCAGAATGATGTCGCGGGCGTTGCCAAGCAATAACTGTCCCTGTGATGTCAAGGTAGGCTTGTACCCAGAACGGTCAAACAGTTCAACGCCAAGAGTGTTCTCAAGGTTGGCGATGGTTGCGCTTACACCCGACTGGACGCGTGAAAGTTTCTGAGCTGCGGAGCGGAAGCTGCCGCTGTCGGCAATCGTGACGAATGTACGTAGCTGATCGAGCGTAAGGGCGTCCAACATGATCTTTCCTTATGATCATCTATATCATTTTTATATCACTTATTTCGCTTCTCTTTTTGATGCAACCTTTCGGCCTGCAAGATCAATTTGAGGACAACGAGATGACGAAGGTGCTAGTGCTTTACTATTCCTCCTATGGGCATGTTGAAACAATGGCTTTGGCGGTGGCTGATGGCGCGCGTGAGACGGGGGCTACCGTGGCGATTAGGCGGGTGCCTGAGCTTGTTCCCGAAGTGGTTGCTGCAAAATCCGGATATAAGGTCGACCAGTCTGCGCCGGTCGGAACGGTGGCTGAACTAGCGGATTACGATGCCATCATCATCGGAACACCGACCCGCTTCGGCAATATGGCGTCCCAAGTGAAGAACTTTCTCGACCAGACCGGTAACCTCTGGTTCGATGACAAGCTGGTCGGAAAAGTGGGCAGCGTCTTCACCTCAACGGGCAGCCAGCATGGCGGGCAAGAAACAACGATCCTGTCCACCCAGACCGTCCTGTTCCACCTCGGCATGATCATTGTCGGCCTTCCCTACAGCTTCAAGGGCCAGATGCGAATGGACGAAATCACGGGTTGCTCTCCCTATGGCTCATCGACGCTCGCTGATGATGGTCACGGAGGGCATCGCACGGTCAGTGAAAACGAGCTTGATGGCGCGCGCTTCCAGGGACGGCATGTCGCCGAGATCACGTCCGCACTCGTCGCCGGCCGCTTAGCACGAGGCTCATGATGGACTCGATTTCAACAAGGAAAGCGGTGTCCACGCGCTGGGCTGCCGTGGTCGTCATAGTTGCCAGCGGGATTACAGCCGCCTTGCAAGTTGGAAAGGCCGCGATTGCAGCGCCCCTGTTGCAGCATGATTTTGGCATCGCACTGACGGCGATCGGCTGGCTGGCAGGAATATTTGCGGTAATCGGCCTTATAGGTGGCATTCCAACGGGTGCGTTTGTCGCGCGCTTCGGTGCGAGACGCATCCTCATCATCGGACTTTTGATTACCACAGCCGGCGCAGCGCTTAGCGCGGCGGCACCGGGACTACCAAGCCTGTTTTCCGGCCGAATTATCGAAGGGGCGGGCTTCCTGCTCGTGACGGTCGCTGCACCTTCATTGCTCGAAGAAGTTACACGACCATCTGATCGTGACCTGGCCTTCGCCCTTTGGAGCTGCTTCATGCCCGTCGGCATGGCGACGGCGATGCTAGTCGGACCGCTGTTTGACAACTGGCAGGCGATGTGGTGGGCAAGCAGCGCGCTGGCACTGCTGATCTGCTTGGCCGTTCCACTCTTCATTTCTGCCGGCGAAAAAGGCCAAAACACGTCCTGGAGCCGCTTACGCGGCGAATGCATGATCGTGCTGCGCGACCGGAGAGCTGTGGGACTCGCGATCACATTTTCGCTCTATAGCCTAATGTTCTTCGCTGTCTTCAGCTTCCTGCCGGTGCTGCTGATGGAGCGGCTACAGGTCTCGCACCAGATGGCCGGCTGGCTCAGCGCGCTGGTCTCAGCCGTGAACGTCATCGGCAATTTGACAGCGGGACTACTCCTTTCCAAGGGCTTTAGCCGCCCTGCTCTCCTTATAGCTGCATGCCTCGTTATGGGGCTGGCCAGCTTCGGGGTATTTCTCCCCGTGCTGCCGGTAAGTACGGCCTTCGGCCTATGCCTGTTGTTTTCGGCGATAGGCGGTGTGGTTCCGGCTATACTGCTGTCCTCCGCGCCAATTATGGCGCCAACGGCAGGGTTGACCCCAATTGTTATGGGTCTGATCGTTCAGGGCAACAATCTCGGACAGCTACTTGGTCCAG
The DNA here is from genome assembly GCF_030268145.1 of Brucella sp. NBRC 12950. Lineage (NCBI taxonomy): Bacteria > Pseudomonadati > Pseudomonadota > Alphaproteobacteria > Hyphomicrobiales > Brucellaceae > Brucella > Brucella sp. NBRC 12950. The sequence goes on along the minus strand of NZ_BSQC01000014.1, from coordinate 34,497 downwards.
CAGCTATCGGTGGTGCACTGGAACGATTTGGCTGGGATTCAGCAGCCTACATTGTGGCGGGGGCGGCTCTCATTGCCGTGCTAATGGTGACCTCGACGCTCAGGCAGGTCGGCTCAGAATAGATCAGCTTTGGAATGGGCGGCGGCTGATGAGTATCGATATCAATCACACGATCCTGGCGACGCGAGAGGCGCACGATTCTGCCCTGTTTCTTGCTGAAATGCTCGGAGTGCCGCCGCTGCGCAGATGGAGGCTGTTCTGCATGGCCTCCACCGCCAATAGCGTCCACATCGACTATACGGATGTGGGTCGTGCCGTCGTTCCGCAACATTGCGAGTTCCCCTTCGTTGACACGAGTATCGACGCTTTGCATGACCGACTCGGCAAGCGGAGCTTGCATTACTCGGCCGATCCCCAACGGCGGAAGCCGGGGATGAACTACCACGATGGTGGCGGCGGGCTCTATTTCAACGATCTAAATGGGCATCTGCTCAAAGTGATAATCCGCCACTGCGGCAGCGGCGGCTGGAGCCCACGATCAGCGATCTCGGAAAACCCCTCTCATACAGGTCCAAAGTTCGACGAAACTTAAATGCCGCAATTTGCGTTCAAGTCGCTGGGTCCCAGCGCACCTTTTAGACGAAAAACAAAGAGCAAAGGACAGTGCCTATGAAGGCGCGTTACGACTTTTCTACTGTTGCGCGTGACGCTTGGGAGGCGGTTGCCGCGTCCGAAGCCCATGTGTGCGATACATCCGGGATTGAGGGCACTCCCTAATTGCAGACCTAAAAGGTAAAAGCCTGCGCCTAATGCGTTAATATCGGGGGTTGATTGGTTGGCGTTGAAGTAGCCCGTTTCGTCGTTTCCGTAGGGATTTTGCGGTAGAGTGAAGAATATAGGAGTAGCTTTTAACCCTACACGCAATCCAACGCTTGGTTGAGATCGCCGGTCAAGAATATTCTTAATGTGCCTGATTGGTGTACTTGGAGTAGCTTTACCAAGCCAAAACGACTTATAAGGGCGTCGTGAAATTGCTTGCCAATAAGCCCTCAAAAACTCCCCCATGTGCCGATCAACATTTTGAGGAATCGCTCCGCTGCCGGCGATAACGTGCCCCCCCTGCGTCTTACAACGCCTATAGTTCTTGAGATCTCGGGGTTTCGAATAGGCCTCGTAATCAAAAGTGGATGCTCTCCTTGTGGTGTAGCCATTTGCGGTAACACAGATATGCCTAACCCCGCCTCCACAAGACCGAGAGAGGTTGACAAGTGAGTTACTTCATAAAACCAACGAAGTTTAATGTTGGATTTTGCCAAAGCTCCATCGAGCAATGTTCGATTGCCGCTTGAGCGATGAACTGTGATCAAATGATAAGGTGCTAAGTCGTCCCAGCCGACTTCGGATTTTTCAGCAAGAGGATGATCTTTGCTGGCAGCAAGAACGAAGGGGTCCTCGACAAGCCGATCAAAGATCAGATCCGGGTCGGCTGTTCCCATGATATTGATACCGAACTCCACCTCTCCCCGTGCAACAGCCTGCAATCCATCAGTGGCTGGAAGGTCAAGAATTCTGAATCGGATGTTTGGATACTCGATATTGAACTGCTTTATAACTTTCGGCAGGAAATAGAATGCTGCTGTCGGTAGACATGCAATAGTCACTAGGCCGCCGCGCTGAACGGCAGGATCACGCACAGCAAAAAGTGAGCCGTCAAACTCCTCCAGCATACGCCGCACCAGAGGCAATAGTTCCGTGCCAAGGGCTGTAAGCGAAACATGTCGAGTGGTGCGCTCCAACAATGGCGCACCAATGGCCAATTCCAACTTCTGGATGCGCCTGCTCAGTGCTGGCTGGGACATATTCAATGTATCAGCCGCCCTGTGAAAACTCTCCAGTTCAACGATTGCGAGAAATGCTCTTAAGTCTAGTATTTCACAATTAATGCTCATTTTGCATCAATACTCCGAATCTTCGCATTTCACATATCAATCAGTTTGCCACAGAGTGCAATAAACAAACTGATTGATACCCACTACACATGAGTGGAGGCGAAAGCGCAAGCATGAACGATCTGATGTCTATACCCTGTGTATTGATGCGAGGCGGCACATCGAAAGGCCCATTCTTTCTGTCATCCGATCTTCCATCGGATCGCAACGAACGTGATCAGATTCTGCTTTCGATCATGGGATCCGGTCATCCGCTCCAGATCGATGGTATTGGTGGCGGAAACCCTGTGACCAGTAAAGTTGCAATCGTCGGTCCATCGACAATTCCCGGTGCCGATATTGACTATCTTTTCGCTCAAGTCCGTATCGATCAGCAATTGGTCGATACCGCACCTAATTGCGGCAACATGCTTGCAGCTGTTGGCCCCTTTGCAATTGAAGCGGGACTGATGAAAGCGCAGAACACAATGACGATTGTTCGCATTCACAACGTCAACACGGGGAAGCTAATAGAGGCAGAAGTGCCGACACCTGATGGTAAAGTTTCATATCTCGGTGATGCCAGCATTGATGGTGTACCCGGGAAAGCTGCTCCGATTGCGCTAACTTTCATGGATGCCGCAGGTGCACGAACTGGTAAATTGTTCCCTACCGGTGCTTCCGATGAGATGATTGAAGATTTGGCCGTGACATGCATTGATTGCGCGATGCCAATGGTTCTTATCAACGCTGAAGCTCTTAATTTGAGCGGGTACGAGAGCGCGCCGGAACTCAATGTTAACACTGCGCTTCTTGTAAAGCTTGAACGCGTGCGAATCGAGGCCGGCAGGCGTATGGGCATGGGTGACGTTACCAATCAGGTCACACCCAAGCCGGTACTCATCAGCAGACCAAAATGCGGCGGCGATATCAATGTGCGTTACTTCATGCCACATGATTGTCATCCGTCCCTTGCCACAACTGGCGCAGTGGGCATCGCAACCGCCTGCATAACGGCTGATACGGTCGCATCGAAACTCATCGGACTTCGTAAACCGCCGCTTGTGATGACGATCGAGCACCCCAGCGGCCACCTCGACGTCAAGCTTCAGGAGCGTGAGGGAAAGATAATTGCCGGAATACTACGCACAGCCCGGCGTCTATTTGACGGTCATGTGTTTGCTAAGCCTGTCAAACAGATCGTTTGCGCGGCATAATTCAACTGGTCGCCGGGAGGGCACCATTCATAATCGGAGGAGAAGTAATGCGTAAATTTTTGCTCGCCTTGGCAGCAACTGTAGCTTTTGCCGGAACGGCAATGGCTGAACCGGTCCGTATCAGCGTCGGGTCTTACAATCTCAATAACTTACCCTTTCCTGTTGCGCAGGGACTGGGCCTTTATGAGAAAGAAGGACTAGACATCACGGTCGAAAATTTTGCTTCCGGCGGTTCAAAGACCTTGCAGGCACTCGTTGCCGGATCGACCGATATTGCTGTGGGTTTCTACGACCACACGATCCAGATGCAGTCACAGAACAAGGCCGTGGTTGGCTTCGTCGTATTGGCGCGCAACTCCGGGCTTGTTCTTGCTGGTGGGAACAGTTCAACATTCGACCCAGCAAAACCTGAGACAATTAAGGGTGCAAAAATCGGTATTACCGCACCGGGATCTTCATCGGACTTCTTCGTTCGTTATTATCTACAGCGCCATAATCTTTCTGCAGATGATATTGCTTTGATCGGCGTTGGTTCCGGCTCGGCTGCGGTTGCGGCTCTTGAACAGGGCAAGATCGACCTGCTGGTTAATTATGATCCTGCTGCGACATTTATCGAAGCCAAAGGCGTCGGAAAAATTCTCATTGACGGACGCAGCGACGACGGTGCCAAAGAAATCTACGGGGGCATTTATCCAACATCAGTTCTCTATGCCACGCAAAACTACATCGATAGCAATCCCGAAACCATTCAAAAAGTCACCAACGCTACAGTTAAAGCACTGGAATGGATGAACACCCATTCGGCAGAGGAAATCGTTGAAAAGCTACCTAAGGAATTCATCTCTGGCGACCGCGAGACGTACATTAAAGCCGTACAGAACGCCAAGGCGATCTTCTCCACGGATGGAAAGTTCGATGAAGAAGATACCCAAACACCATTGGTTGTTCTGAAGAGCTTCAACAAAAAAGTTGGGGCAACCGAAATCGATCTATCGAAAACATATACAAACAGCTTCGTCGATAAAGCAGCGCACGCGGCTACGAATTAGGAGGAGGAGGCAATGACATTGGCCGTCGTCAAATCTGCGCCGGAAGTCGCAAAAAGTCCCAACCCGAAAGCGATGGTATCAATTGATGCCGTGACCATGTCGTTTGGTAACTTTGTTGCCGTCGAAAATGTCAATCTGACCGTTGCAGATGGCGAGTTTCTCGCCATCGTTGGACCGACAGGTTGCGGAAAAAGTACGATCCTCAATGCAATCGCGGGATTGTTGAAACCCTCAAACGGCACAGTATCAATTGACGGTAAGGCCGTCACAGGTGTTCATAACGACATTGGATATTTGTTTCAGCAGGATGCGCTTCTACCTTGGAAAACAGCACTGGAGAACGTCGAGCTTGGACCGATGTTTAAAGGTGTAGGCACCTCTGAGAGACGCAAGAGTGCGCTCAACTGGCTCGCCAAGGTTGGCTTGAAGGGATTTGAACACCGCTATCCTCATCAGCTTTCAGGTGGTCAACGCAAGCGCGTTCAAATGGCACAGGCGCTGATCACAGGTCCAAAAGTCATCTTGATGGATGAGCCTTTTTCCGCACTCGACATCCATACACGCCACCTCATGCAGAATGAACTTCTGCGGCTCTGGCAGGAAGAGCGCCGTGCGGTTGTTATGATTACGCACGATCTGGAGGAAGCCATAGCGCTTGGAGATCGCGTTGTTGTTCTGGCCGCAGGACCCCGAAGCCGGGTAATCGACAGTTTCCACGTCGATCTGGATCGCCCGCGAGATGTCGCGGAAATTAAACTTGATCCACGCTTTTTGGATCTTTACCGCAACATTTGGGCGTCGCTTCGCGGCGAAGTGGAGAAAAGCTATGAACGCCATGACTGAACGACTTATCCAGGCTGGCTTGCTGGTCGTTATTCTCGGTGGCTGGCAGCTGGGTACGTCCCTGGGTTTCATCGACGTATTCTTCTTTCCGGCACCTATTAATATTTTCAATCAAGTCGTGGAATGGGTAAGTGATACGAGCTTCTATCGGCATGTATCGATCACTTTGACGGAAACTGTTCTTGGATATCTGATCGGAACTGCTCTCGGTGTTGCAGCTGGCGTTTGGCTCGGCCTTAGTCGTAGTGCATCGCGGATTCTCGACCCCTTCATTAAAGGTCTGAACGCGATTCCTCGTGTTGTGCTGGCGCCAATTTTCGTCCTTTGGTTGGGACTTGGTCTCTGGTCCAAAGTGGCACTCGCTGTCACACTGGTATTTTTCGTTACGTTCTTCAACGCAATGCAGGGTGTACGTGAAGTTAATCCAGTCGTACTTTCCAATGCGCGTATTCTCGGAGCCAAACGTTCTGATCTCTTGCGTCACGTTTATTTCCCCGCAGCCGCAAGCTGGATTCTCTCGTCTTTGCGTACGTCGGTAGGTTTCGCAGTCGTTGGAGCTATCATTGGCGAGTACCTGGGTTCGTCTGCTGGCCTTGGCTACCTTATCGCTCAGGCTGAGGGCAATTTCGATGCCGTGGGCGTTTTTGCAGGCATCCTGATCCTAGGGATATTTGTGCTGATTATCGACAGCATTCTTGATGTGGTCGAAACACGGCTGATAAAATGGCGTCCTAATGCCAGCGAACGTCCATCCTGATCGATCTACTATCCACATAAAAAAATAAGCCCGATGCCATGATGACGTCGGGCTTGATCGTCTCGGAGGCTATTCACTGGCATATCCCCCGTGCGCCTGGCGAAAAAAGCCATGCCCACGATGCCGACGATTGGTCAATAAAACATGACATTTCAGAGGTAAGTTCCGCAATTGAGATCAGTTTAGCATTTTATGCTTCTCAGTTATTGCGACATTCGGTTTGGCGATCTAATCCGCTGCAGATTTTTCGACCGACGGAGACGAGTTTGAAAACGTTATTATTGACAAAAAATGAAGTGAAAAAACTCATTTCGATTTCTTCGGTAATTGATGCTGTTGAAGACGCTTATCGCGCGTTTAGCCGGGGCGAAGTCGAACAGCCAGGTTATATGGGGTTGAATTTACCTGCTCCACGCGGCGAAATTGACTTCAAGCTGGGTTATTTGAAATCATCAGAAATGATATCAATGAAAGCGTCTTCAGGCGGGTTCAGGGACAATCCCTCTCGTCATGGCGTTCCAAATGGTATGGGAACTATCCTTCTTTTTGACGCACAAAGTTGCGCATTGGTATGCGTGATGGATGGCAGTCTGATTACAGGTCTAAGGACTGGGGCTGCCGGTGCGATTTCGGTCAGATTGTTGGCTCGCAAAGACGCGAAAAAAGTAACTTCTATCGGCACCGGCAATCAGGCCCGCATGCAGATTAGAGCAATCCGAGAAGTGATGCAAATCGAGGAAATTCATGCGTGGCATTCTCACCCTGAAACACTGTTAAAATACAAAGTTGACATCGAAAGCGAATTCAATATTCCCGTGACAATGGCAGCATCCAAACGAGAAGCTGTAGAGCAAGCAGATATTTTGGTTACGACCACGCGCGGCAAGGGAGCCTTGGTAGAAACCGAATGGATAAAACCAGGAACACATATTGTTGCGATTGGGGCAGATGCTCTGGGAAAGCAGGAACTGGAGCCTGAGATATTTCAGAATGCTAAAATCGTCACGGATTCGACGATCCAGTGCTCGCAAAAAGGTGAGATTTGGCATGCACTCAATCGTGGCATGATTTCAATGAATGGTATTCACGCCGAAATTGGTGAGATTTTGATGGGGACAAAAGCTGGTCGAGAGAATGCCGAAGAGATAACTATCTTCGATTCGACTGGGATGGCTGCTCAGGATAATACAACAGCGAATGCGATCTATCAAAGCGCCCTTCGCCAGAACGTGGGCACTAGATTTTCCTTTTTGGAACAATAGCAGCGTACCACTCGGGAAGCTTGGTTTCGAAGATCAAAGCAAAGCGCATGCAGGCGGTGATGAATGCTAAACTATCCAACAATTAAAGACATTCGAGATGCGCAGAAACGGATTAAGCCCTACGTCTGGCATACTCCCATTCTAAGAGCAGACAAAATCGCGGCCAAAGTCGGTTGTAATCTTTATCTGAAACCAGAAACCTTGCAAGTGACCGGCGCATTCAAAATTCGAGGCGCTCTGAACGCCGTGCTAGCGCTTCCACGTGAGAAAATTGCAAACGGGATTATCTCTTCCTCTTCTGGAAATCACGCACAGGGACTATCATATGCCGCCCGAATGATTGGTGTCAAAGTTGTCCTTGTACTCCCCGTAACTACTCCGAAAATCAAAATTGCGAACACTCGAGCTTTAGGTGCTGACGTCATTTTATTTGATGGTGACAACGCTACCAGATGGAAAGAAGTATATCGGATCGCGGAAGCCAATAACTACGCGGTGATCCATGGCTTTGAAGACCCGATGGTCATGGCGGGTCAAGGCACTATTGGATGTGAGATCCTCGGAGACCTGAAGGAAGTCAACACCGTGATTGTTCCTGTCGGCGGCGGCGGTCTGATTTCCGGTGTTGCGACGGCAATCAAGGAAATTAATCCCTCTGTTCGTGTTATTGGCGCGGAGCCAGCTCTAACGCCCAAATATTATTGGAGCCGCAAGAACGGTAAACCTACCTCACTTCCTCTCAACGATACCATTGCAGATGGTCTCAGGATTAGTGTGCCCGGCCGCAATCCTTATCCAATTATCGAGAAATATGTCGATGAAATCGTTCTGGTTGACGATGAGCATATAGGTGCAGGAATGCGGGCGCTCGCAACTGACGCAAAACTCATCGCTGAACCCGCCGCTTCGATAGGTATCGGTGCTCTCCTGGCAGGTTCTATAAACGTGCAAAAAGATGAGAATGTCTGTGCAGTTTTGACGGGCGGAAACTGGGATCTCCGTGACCTTGCCGATATCTATCTTGAGAAAGAGTGATCAGAGGTCAATGCCAAGGTGATAGGAATTAAAGATAGGATGTGACTTCGGTGCGGTCACATTATCGCCGCCCGTTAGTTCACCGCGAACCGATCAACGTTAAAAAATATCACATCTCACAAGAAAATTTCCAACTCAATGACAGAGAGCATGACTTTAATTTGCGCCGGCTTTATTGCGGCGCAAATTAAAGTCGTCAGTACCCGATGGAACAGAAGGCCTATCTTAACTATGAATTTTGCAACAGTTCTGCATAAGCTCCGTTTAGAGCCTCAAGCGCATCATGGTGGCCTTGTTCTACGATCCGTCCTGCGTGCATAACTACAATAAAATCGGCATGGCGTATTGTGGACAACCGGTGAGCAATTGTTATCGTCGTGCGGCCCTTCGACATGCGTGCTAAAGCCAATGACATTGCACGTTCGGTACGGGTATCAAGGGCACTCGTCGCCTCATCGAGCAAGAGCACTGGAGGATTTCGGAGAATGGTTCTGGCTAAAACCAGACGTTGCTTTTCACCACCCGAAAAGCGATAGCCATCTTCCCCTACGATTGTGTCGTAACCGTCGGGTAAACCGATGATATGGTCATGGATTTGGGCGGTCTTAGCCGCAGCATAAAGTTCCTCATCGGTTGCTTCAGGTTTCGCGAAACGCAAGTTTTCTGCGACTGAAGCGTGCAGAAGATAGGGCTCTTGAGAAACAACCCCCAGCATTTCCGATAGAGACTGGAAGCTGAGCTCACGCAAATCAACACCGTCAAATCGGATGGCTCCGCTATCGACGTCATAAAGCCGCGCCAAAAGGTAGCCAAGTGTGGTCTTTCCGGAACCGGTTTGTCCCACAATCGCGACATTGCTGCCCGCTTTAATGGTAAGACTGACGTCGTGCAAAGCAGAACGGCCCTCCTCACCATAATTGAAGCTGACACGGTCCAGTTCCACCTCTCCCTTCATCGCAGACCGAGGAATAGTTTTCGCGTTTGCTCGCTCCGTGATTTCCACTGGTTTGTCTAAATACTCAAATATGCGCGCGAATAATGCCCGTGTCTTGCGCGCATCACGTCCGATTTCTAGCAATTGCTCAAATGGCCAAAGCAATTGCTCTTGAAGAGCGATCATAGCCACAAGTGTCCCTATGGTTGCCGGATTCTGTGTTTGCATCAACATGCCTCCTGCAAGCAAAGTAAATGCCGGTAAAACAGCAAGCGCGAAGCCGATCAGGGACCACTGCCATTCACCAGCCGTGCGTGATCTCACCTCAAGTTGCGCGAGATCACCTGAGATGCGGTTAAATCGCTGATTTAAATGTGTGGCACGGCCCATTGTGCGAGCGAGGATGATACCGGAGGCAGAAAGTGTTTCTTGCACGGCAACCGACAAATCGGCGGCGCGGCCCTGTTGCTGAAAGGTGATAGCCTCGCGTGCCCGGGCAACACGGCCGCTGATAATAAGTGTTCCTGGCACGATAAGCAGTACGAGGAGCGCCAATCGCCAGTCGAGAATAATAATGGCGATAGCCGTCATAATGACAGAACTGAGCGAGCGCCCGAGCTCATTAGCCGTATCACTGACAAGCGATTGAAGACCGTCAACGTCATTTGCAATTCTGGACTGCACCTCCCCAACGCGGGTGCCCGTGAAAAACCGAAGTGAAAGATTCTGCAGATGGGCGTATAATCTCACCCTCAGGTCATGCAGAACAGCCTGCCCGATACGTGAACTTAGAACCACCTGCCATGCGCCGATTACGGCTGACACGAGCGCGACAAGGATCATACCTGCCACAAGCAGGCTCAACAGTTTGAGGTCATTTCTGGGTAATGCGTCATCAATAATCGCACGCAAAAGGAAAGGCCCTGCCAATCCGGTTGCCGATGCGATCAACATCAGCACAATAACAGTCGCGATCCTTTTCCGGTAAGGCCTGAAGAGTGCTAACACACGCCGCAATGAGACGTGCTGCGCGGCAAGACTGTCATAATCGTCTGGGTTTTGAGGCGTTGGAGACATTGGTTCTCTCAATTCGAAGCCGTGATTTCTCGGATAGGAATGCGGATTTCGATCCCAAAGCCGGAGTTTTTAAGGGAGAGAATACGGGCGTCCCCTCCATGCGCCTTTGCAATCGCTTTCACAATTGATAGGCCGAGACCGGATCCGCCCCTGCCCCGTCCCCTCGAATCGTCAGCGCGCCAAAAGCGTTCGAAAGCCCGTAATCGGCTTTCCTCGGAGAGGCCTGGCCCCGTGTCGCTACAGCGGAAAAAGACGTGTTCGCCTGCGACGCCGGTCTCGACGGACACGGTGCTTTGCGGTGCGTAACGGCAACAGTTCTCTAGCAAGGCTATGAAAGCCTGACGCACACGCCAACGGTCAGCGACTGTAACTGCATGGCCAAGCGCGGACACCGTTTTGATCCCAGATTTTTCGAACTGATCTTCCAGCGATGCAAGAACACTCTCAGCCTCTGTCGCTAAGTCAAATTGGGTGCACCTCAGGTCGAGTTTGCCAGCGTTACCGAGTGCGAGTGTGCGCAATTCCTCGACAATTGCCGACAGGTCGTCGACATGCCCGATAAGGCGTGCATAGGATTCACTACTGGGTGAAAAGGCTCCATCCAATAGGCCTTGCAGGCGGCCGCGAAGTATCGTCAGCGGTGTCCGCAACTCATGCGCGATCGCTGAATTGGAATATTGCAACTCAGCCTCCGCACGCTGCAATCGCTCCGCCATTTGGTTGAAGTCATTAACCAATTCCCTTGCCTCGCCGAAGTTTTCGTGTCGTAAACTGGCGCGTGCAGAGAAGTCACCATTTGCAATCTTGCGCGCCGCATTCGCAACCGACTTCAACGGGTCGACAATCCGCTTTGCAAGAACCCACCCAAGCACTGAAGCTGTCGATATACCCACTCCTAAGAGAAGGCCCAGAGTTATGATATCGCCCGTCCGAAGTACGTCATCATCGGTGAAATCGGGATAAAGCCATTCATAAATGAAAAAAAAGTAAGCCGTCAGCCCGAAGTAAACCACAGCGAACGCCAACAACGTAAGCATTATCATCGCACGCACAATCAATGAGTTTAAGTTTTTACCCATTTTTATTGTCCAAGCGGTATCCAACGCCGCGCACTCCAGTAAGCAATCCGTCAGCTCCGGCGGCAGCTAACTTGCGGCGCAAATTGCTCAAATGGCTATCCACAGTCCGGTCGAGCGCTTCACCTTCGGGCAGACACGCATCAACCAACTCCGAGCGCTCAAAAACCTTCCCCAGGCTCGAAGCCATATGGGATAGAATACGGAACTCTGTCTTTGTTAACTCAAGCGTGAGAGGACCTGTGTCCCTTTCAACCGTGACACGATACGCCTGTAAGTCCACGGTTACTGACCCCACGCGCAACAAACGTTCAGCCTGCACACCCATACTTCTTCGCAGGACGGCTTTCACACGCGCTACCACCTCAAGCGGATTAAAAGGCTTAACAACGTAGTCATCGGCTCCGATACGTAAAGCTTGCAGCTTATCCAAGTCTTCGGCCAAAGCGGTCAACATGATGACCGGCGTATTGCCGCGGCGGCGGATTGCAGCCAAAACGTCATAACCGTCCTGTCCCGGCAATTTAATATCTAGGACCACGAGATCAGGGCGAAGACGAAGATGATGCCCTAACCCGACAGTTCCGTCACCTGCCGTGACAACGCGAAACCCCTCGCGAGACAGATACGTCTCGATGATTTCAGCAATTTCGGGCTCATCCTCAACAATGAGAATTAAAGCATTGTTCATGGCTATCTACCATCTCTGAAATGTTTTCGACGGATGTTCATTTAAAGCACCGACTGGGTTCGGCGGACGGTGTTATTTTCTTACTCTGATTAATCGGCTGATTGTTACATATAACAAGGGTACAAAGAAAACAGCCAGGACGGTTGCGAATAACATTCCTCCAAAAACCCCTGTTCCTATTGCATTCTGAATTTCAGAACCGGCCCCGCGCGCGATCATGAGTGGCACGACCCCCAAGATAAAGGCCAGTGAAGTCATCAGAATTGGCCGGAATCTCAATCGCGATGCCTTAAGCACTGCTCTGTTGAGGCTTTGCCCCTCGTTGCGCAGATGGCGAGCATATTCAATCAACAAAATGGCGTTCTTTGCAGAAAGTCCGATTATTGTAATGACGCCGACTTTGAAAAACACATCATTTTCCATGCCCCGCGCCAGCACAGCCAGCACAGCCCCGAGCACGCCAAGCGGCACAACCAACATAACGGCCAGCGGGATTGTCCAGCTTTCGTAAAGTGCGGCCAAGACCAGAAATACCACGAGCATCGATGCGGCTAAAAGAATTGGCGTCTGGGTTGCGGATTGTCTTTCCTGTAGCGATTGCCCCGTCCACGCAACCGCAAATCCTGACGGTAACTGTTTTGCCAATCGCTCCATCTCGGACATTGCCACTCCACTCGAAACACCCGGCGCAGCTGAACCTGAAAGACGAGCAGCGGGGTAGCCGTTATAGCGCGCCAATTGAAGCGGCGTCATTTGCCAGACAGGCTGGACAAACTCCGACAGGGGAACCATCGCGCCATCAATATTGCGCACTTCAAGGCGAAGCACATCATCAATATGCATACGATGCTGTGCATCGGCTTGCACGACTACCTGTTGAAGGCGGCCGTCTTTCGGAAAATCGTTGACATAAGTTGACCCGATTGCTGTCGAAATCATGTCGCTCACGGTTGAAAAAGAAACACCGAGAGCCAGCGCCTTCTGGCGATCAATATTCAACGCAATATTCTGCCCATCTGGAAGCCCATCCGTCATCACGCCCGTGAGCAATTTGCTCTTGGAGGCGAGCCTTATCAACTCACTCTCGGCCGCTTTCAGTGCTGTTGGCCCGGCATTACCCCGATCCTCCAAGCGAAGGGAGAAACCAGATGTTGTTCCCAGCGATTCAATGGCCGGTGGTTTCATTATCATCGCGGTTCCCTCCGGAATATCCGCCATCGCCGCTTGCGCCGCCGCGATCTCTTCGTTAACCGTTGTCTTACGATCACTCCAAGCCTTAAGACTGGTAAACGCCTGAGCAGCATTCGGACCAGAGCCGGAAAATCCGAAACCTTGAATAACAATGCTCTCAGTAATATCAGGGCGGGAGGCGGTGTGTTTTTCATATTTTGCAATAATCTCCCGCGTGCGCTCTGCTGTGGCACCAGCCGGCAGCTCGAACATTGCCATGAAATTTCCCTGATCTTCTTCAGGCACGAACGATGTCGGTAGTTGAGAGTAGCTAACGCCTAGTACTCCCAAGAGCAAAATGTAAACCAACAATATCCGAACACCACGCCGTAAAATCCAGCCGATAGCGCCGGTATAGCGTGCACTTAAACGGTCAAACTTGGTATTAAACCACGAGAAGAAACGTACTTCTGCGTGGGGGCCGACAGGCTTGAGGATAGTGGCGCACAAAGCAGGCGTAAGGGTAAGTGCGAGGAAGGCTGAAAACAGGATCGACACTGCCATCGACATTGTGAATTGGCGGTAGATTGCTCCCACAGAACCATCGGACAATCCCATAGGGATAAAGACGGCGACCAAAACCAATGTGATCCCGACGATTGCACCCGAAATTTCGCGCATTGCTTTGCGAGTAGCCTCCTTCGGCGAGAGCCCCTCCCTTGCCATGATCCGTTCTACGTTTTCGACGACGACAATGGCGTCGTCAACAATGATACCGATTGCCAAAACCATGCCAAACATGGTCAAAACATTGATCGTGTAACCGGCAACCAGCATCACCGCGAATGTGCCAAGCAGCGCGATCGGCGCGACAATTGTTGGGATCAATGTGTACCGCAACTTCTGCAGAAACAGCAGTATCACGAGGAACACCAGAACCATTGCCTCTACAAGTGTCTGCACCACCTTCAAAATCGACACTTTCACGAAGGGCGCGGTATTGTAGGAAATTGAGACTGAGAGATCACTCGGCATTGTAGCCTGCAGTTCACCTAACCGCTTTTCGATCGCCGCCGCAGTGCTGACGGCATTGGCACCCGGCGACATTTGTATCGCCGCTGCTGCAGCAGGCTTGCTGTTACTGCTGACGCTGAAGGCAAAAGTCTGTGCGCCAAGTTCCACACGTGCAACATCGGACAACAGCAGCCGCGCGCCATCTGTCTGGGTTCTCAAAGGTATTGCTGCAAACGCCTCGGGTGAGTTCAACTGTCCATGCACAATCAGTGGCGTTGAAACTGTGGTCCCCGGAACGGTCGGTTCATCCCCGACCCTGCCCGACGAAACTTGAGCGTTTTCGCGGGCAATCGCGCTCGTCACGTCGGACATGCTCAGGTTGTAGGCAGCCAGTTTCGTCGGGTTAACCCAAACACGCATTGCACGTTCGGAACCAAATTGTTGGGTACGTCCAACGCCGGGAACGCGTTTGAGCTCCTCGGCGATGTTACGCGTCAGATAGTCACCAAGGCTCAACTCGTCTGTCTCACCGCTGCGTGACTTGAGTGCAATGACCATAAGGAAGCCCGACTCTGACGCTTCCACATTTATTCCGTTACGGCGAACGACTTCTGGAAGGCGAGGCTCGGCATTTTTCAACCTGTTTTGAACATCCACTTGCGCGAGTTCGGGGTCCGTTCCAGGTTTGAACGTCACCGTGATATTCGCAGCACCTGTCGAGTCGACAGTCGATTCATAATATAAAACGTTTTTGACGCTTGAGAGTTCCTTTTCGATAGGAGCAACCACACTATCATTGACCGTTTGAACAGAAGCTCCAGTATATGTTGTGAAAATACTGATACTCGGCGGTGCGATAACAGGATAACGTGAAACCGGCAGTTGTGGGATCGCAACAACACCAGCCAATGCAATGAATATGGCAATAACCCAGGCAAACACCGGGCGATTGATGAAGAATTGTGGCATGGTGATCTGGCCTTTAAATCTTGTCTTTCACAGTCGTCGCGTTTGGTGAGTGATCGGCGTTTACGAGCATCCCATCCTGCAAACGGTCCTGACCGCGAATTACGATGGTTTCACCCGGTTGAAGCCCTGACTTGACCACCACACGGCGAGCGGTGGCTTCTCCAAGCGTTATTTTGCGCCTTTTTGCGCGCCCGTCGGGATCAACGACCATAAGACTGGCGTCGTCTCCTCCTGTCCGAACGAGAGCATATTCAGGAACAAGTATTACATCGGAGAGCAATCCGCTTGGCACTTGGGCACGAACAAACATGCCAGGCAAAAGCTGCAATTCAGGATTCTCAACGAGCACTCGGATCGTTGCATTGCCCGTCACGGTGTCAACCGTAACATCTGAAAGCACCAGCTTCGCCGGATAGGAATATGGCTTGCCATCGGCACGTAGTATCTCAATCTGGCCTATTTTCTCTTCTGCCGCAAATTGCACGGCATCGAGTTTTGTCGCAGGCAGGCGTAAATCCACATAAACACGTTCCAGCTGCTGAACGACTGCGAGTTCGGTCTGCCCCGAAATTGATGCGAGAGAGCCTTCGTCCGCGACGGTTCGCCCGATGTAGCCATCAATCGGCGATCTTATGGTGGCGAAGTCAAGATCAAGCTGACGACGGTGAAAAGCAGCACGAGCCTCGGCCAGATTTGCCTGCGCTGTCGACAAATTATTGCGTGCGTCTTCATAATTTTTAAGACTTGCTGCCTTACTCGCGAGCAAAGCTTCAGCGCGCTGAAATGCCGAGCGAGCATGTTCTAAACCGCTCTCTGCACGTGTCAATGCGGCTCGCGCAGTTTCCAGGTCTGCTAAAAACAAAGCGGGTTCAATTTCAAAAAGTATCTGGCCCGCATTTACACGGGAGCCGGCTTCAACAACTTTCTTCTTAATTATCCCACCGACTTGGGGCCTTATTTCGACCTTTTGAAAGGCCACAATGCGCCCCGGCAGTTCATCGGTAATAACAACGGATTCCCGCGTAACTTTCATAGTTACAGCGCTCGCTCGTTCCTCAGAGGAGGCTACTTCTGCTTTCCCAGCAGACCTACTCCGTTCTTGAAAAGCAAGAATAATAGCGAAGAAGAACCCGCCTAATACGATAGCGAAAATTGAAATGCGGCGGATTGTCATTTTGCGGTCCAAGCTTAATCTACTGCCTGCTTGTCGCATCGTTACGCTGAGATAATATCGAGGATCTGTGCAGATTGCGTGGAGATTTAGGGGTTTCTTACAAACAGTGAGATACGAAGATTCAACCCCCTATAATATAAACCTCAGACAGGTATATGCTAAGAGCCGTAGCGAAGCAGGATACTTTAACGGACGTAGTGCAAGAATGCATTTGGAGAGTGATCACGTGGTTGTTTTGTCGTGTTAATGAGATACGACATTAAAAATGCGAACAAAAATAACAGAATGCAAACGATTGAAAAATTTCTTAGAAGCATAGTATTTTCTTTTAACCGAATAATTACCATCCGCATCGGATAGCATAATATACCTTCAGAATGAATGAGATTCTGTTGGCCCCTATGTATTCGGGAGCTCCCAATTCGCCAGTTTCCCAACTGCTAAACGAAGCCACTACAGATGGCATTCCAGTCGCCGGACCCTGCAAAAGTGCCACTGTATTTTATGCAAAGCATTTTAATCGCTGCCTGGAGATGTATCAGAAATCGCGTCTCTTAAAGCTGATAAATAACCCCAACCATCTTCTAATTCGCGAAGCGTTGCACGGATCAGGATCGCAACTTTTTCATCTGATATGGGGCCGATTAGGTCCCAGCACTTGCCATCAGCGTCTTCCGCTTTGATGAAGAACTTGTTGTCTACCAAATCAACAAGAGGAGGAGAAAACACAATTACTGAAGTTTTATCAGTCATTTGATTTCCCTTAAATGAATGTTCTCGGTCGTCTCGCGAAAACCACATGTTGCATAATGATGTTGCTCGTTAGTAGTTGAACCCTCAGGTCGTCGGCCCACCGGTTCATCACTCCATATCAATACTATATGGAGCGATGGTGCAGTTTTATTGTAGGTTTCATGGAGCTCTTAGGTGATCCGTATTCCATCTTCTGCCTGCCTCAAAAACGAATGCAATCTGCGTGTCTGAAAGCTCGGGTGCTTTCATAAAATTCGGCTTCTCCCCGATTAGGGCTCATGCGTGGAAAACTCGAATTCTGAATGGCCTAGTTTATTGAGGCACGTAAGAGAACTTGCATTGGGCTGCCTTCGAGACAGGACGAGTGTCGTGGCTTTTTTGAATATGCGGCGTGCAGCTCAAGTCGCAACCCATGACAACCAATGATCTGCAAAGATGACCCGTCGCTGTGAACGTCTCCTCGTTTGTCGGCTTGGATTTCTCTCCCGAGATGTTGATTAGACGACGCATCGTTCAAGAAACAACGATTGACCTCTGTCTTCTTACGCCAAAAAATCACCCAAGATCTCTGGCTGCAAATAAACTCATCGACTTTCTTCGTCAGGTCATCGCACCGTTCGACCTGTGTCAATAACTGTACGTTGCGGCAGCTCTTTCGATGTTATTGAGGCCGAGCTCGTATGGATGAACCAATCGGGCTCAAGACTGCTGTAAACCTACATGGCAATGTTCAAACGACTGGCTGACTTTGGTTCATAAAAAAATGATAGTTGAACGCCAATTGCAAGAAACCATCGCCGAAGTTATATGGGTGTATTACTGCTTTCCGCTCAGCCTTTGGACGATTGCCCCCTGAGCGGGCAAAAGAATTTGTGTTGATGGATTCCGACCGGCATTCGACGACTGCACACCAGAAAACCATCTGTTTGCAGACCTTGGTTGTCGGACTGGCGTTCAAACGATGTCATTTATAATGCAGATTTCAAAATCGTGTGGTAAGGACAAGCCGGTCAAGCGGTCTGCGGTCACTTCGGACGCCGATACATCGCTTCTACGGATCGCTGTCTATCAGATCATGGCGAATTGCTTCCCGAACGAAATGCGGATTCATGATTTCAGAGCGATTTGTCTCGACATGATGAATAGCTTTGAAGCCAGCAAAGATCATGTCGTTTGGGGTGTCGCCGCAAAAACAGATTTCGCTCGCCAAGGTGCATTCATGAAATCCAAGGCTGCAGGACGAACCAAACAATACTTCAAAGCTGCAACCTAAACAATCAAATGGAGATCCATAAGGATATAACAATACATTGGCTCGCCCCGACTTGGGCAATTGAATATGCGTGAAACAGAAATCTCCGTTTAGTAACTACACCCCGCATCATTTCCAAATAACAACCGAAGCAGCTCATTTTTAATATATTGATTGTCTCTGAATGTATCGCTGATGTTTTCGGACAACGAATGTGACACAGTGAAAATAATTGCTATAAGTGCCGATGTTACGAAAACGTACGTGAATATTTTTGATGATGCACGTATGAGAAATGTAGTAATTAATGGAAGAAGAAGTGATGAAAGTTTTGAAATTTGGTAAAGTTCTGTCTTTGAATGTATTGATGCTATCAATGCTTTATTCAAATGCTTTTGCTAGCTATGGTTTTTATGTTGGAAAGAATTTAACAGATGATGGTTCTGTTCTAATCGGCGGAACGGGTGAAGAAGTGTCCGGTCACTGGCTAACCGTAGTGCCGGCTAAAAAGCATCCAGAAGGCTCGACAATATCTGTAGGCGCGACTGACAAAGCTTACATGCCAGGCAAGCTTATCGAGATCCCTCAAGTGCCTGAGACCTATAAATATATAAACATGAATTATAGCGATTTTGAAGGCTTTCCAGCACCTTTGACCAATGGTGGTCTGAACGAGCACGGCGTCGCGATCCGAGATATCTGGTCTAACTCACGTGATGAACTTGTGAAAATGACCCCAAATCCACAAACAGGACCACAATATAGTGACCTTGCACGCATTGCACTGGAGCGGGCGAAAACAGCGCGTGAGGCCGTCGAAATCATTGGTGACTTAATAAATAAGCATGGCTACACGACATACGGCGGCAACTCGCATCTGATCGCAGATAAGGATGAAGGTTGGGTGATGCTTCAATTTGCGGGTGGCAAGGGATTATGGGTTGCTGAACGCTTAGGACCTGATGACGTTCGCGTCTCATATCCAGGTTATATCGGTGAAATTCCAGCCGACATAACTGATAGTAAAGATTATATGGCCTCACCCAATTTCTATGATGTCGCTATAGAACAGGGCTGGTGGAAGCGTGAAGGTGATAAGCCATTCAATGTTCATGCTGTCTACAGCGAACAAGACCGCCCCATGCGTACTGGCCAAAAACACTGGACAATTGATACAGTTGAAAAAGAACTGCATGAAATGGCACCGGTCACGCTAAAAAAAATGATGAAGCTGGTCCGTGATCCACGCGTATCAACCGAACGCTCCGGCTACGGTGAAGTAGCTCAGCTGCGGGACACAGCGCATTCAGGCCTCAATTTGCTATGGGTTGCGCCAACTGGCTCAGTCACCGCGCCATTCGTGCCGTACCATATTGGCATCAATAAGGTCATCCCAGAATATGGGATTCATAGATACCTTTTCCGCGATGCAGGTTCCACATTTCTGAATGCCGAATATCAATCTCAGGAAGCAACACAGTTTGCAGGACGTTTGTTCAAGCGCATCATGTACCATACCTGCGCTAATCCAGAGACATTTCTTCCAGAGGTCACACAAGCACTTGAAGCCTTTGAAGCTAAGCAGATCGATGATATCCCGGAAGTTCAGGCAACGGCTGATATTCTCTACAAGGCTGAGAAGTCAGAATTGGCATCAAAATATTTGACTGATTATAGTGTCCGTCAGTCTGAACGCGCTTTGGATCTTGGTGAAGCCCTGCTTGCTTCAATTGAGGCTCGTTCGAAGCTTATTCATGGCATCGAAACAGCCGCAGGTACGGCAATTAACGCTGAAGGTACCGACATGCCATGTCGTAAAAAATAAGCGATAGTTTAATGAGCATCTAGAGCGTTTCCCTTTAACTCGTGCGGATATGATCCAACTTGAAGGGAAACGTTCTAAGGGAGGATCAGATGCTAGACGAAAAGATATCAGTTAAGAGGCACCATGCCCTTGGGCTAGCTTTTCAAGATACTGAAACGGCGTTGGATAAAGCGAAATAGGCACTCGGAGCATATGAGACGCGCGCGAAATCCCTTATCCTGATCACATATTCAGACCACAAAACCAAATGGATCGAATTGGCTAATTCGGTTCAATAAGTCCCCGCCACTCGTTGTAGATAAAGAGCACTACAGCGGACCATTTAGGCCCCTGTCGTCTTGAACCAAAACTGGCGAAAATTTCGGGATTTTGTGACTTTTTACGAAAGGCCCTACAGCGTGGCTGGCTGAAAGCCGAACCACCGATCTCATCCCTCACGTTTTGTTAAGTACGAATCCATCCGATAAACTTTTAGTCTTAATGCCGCGCGTTTACGCCATTAATGGTTGACGCCATTTAAATCCTACGCGCGGAGACTTCACATGCGACGATGTTTTCTCAATGCTCTGCTGATAGCTGTCATCGCAGGCTTCGCCGTCCATAGTGGTGCGACGCCCACGTACGCTCAGTCGACGCCAAAAACTCAACCGGGAGCGGGGCGCGCGTACGAGATCATCGATAGCGAAGTCTGGGATGTGCCCGATCCGGTTTCCGGTCGCGGTTACCAAGTCTTTGTCGCCTTACCACCGTCCTATGTAAAGGAGCCAAAGCGGCGTTACCCCGTGCTTTACGTCACCGATGCTGACTACGCTTTTCCGATCATCCGACAGATCGGCCGCCGTCTGAATGTCGAAGGTCCCCGAATTGAGGAATTCATTCTTGTCGGTTTGTCTTATGGAAAAGGTGAGGATGGCAAGGTTAGCCGGCAGCGCGACTACACCCCTACCTCGAACGGCCCAAGGAGCGCACCAGCTGGTGCGATCCATGGACAGGGACGGGCCTATCAGCGATACTTGGGTGATCAGGTGAAGCCATTTATTGCCGCCCGCTATCGGACCGATTCCGCCAGATCCTTCTTCCTTGGCCACTCCTACGGCGCTTTACTTGGCACACAGATACTGTTCACCGAGCCTGACTTGTTTAGCGGCTATATTCTGGGTAGCCCCTCTCTATGGTACGACAAGCGCCACACTTTCAAGCTCGAGACGGCTTACGCCAAGCGAAACAAGGACTTGCACGCAAAGGTCTATCTTTATGTTGGCGCCTATGAGGCACAACGCAAAGGCGACCTGCGCTACAACCAAACGGTAGATATGGTCGCCGACAACCGAGCTCTAGAAGCAGCGTTGCAGAGCCGAAAGTATCCGAACTTGCAATTGAAGTCTGCGGTCTTGGACGGCGAGGATCACCTTACCGTTGCGCCGCGTGGCTTCACGCAAGGCTTAGAGTACCTTCTGACAGTGCGCTGACACCGGTATCCGGGGCAAATTCGATGGCAGGTGTGAGACTCGCCAGTGCCTCGGATCCTAATTGCTAAGTGCTGACTGCCCTTTCACTTAGGGGACGGGTTATCCGGATGATATTCTCAACCCTTATGTGTCATGCGTTGATAGCCTTCTCAACAAAGTTGATAAGGTTTCATTAGGACTCACATCAGACTGAATGCACTCGATACTATCGGTCCGTAAAGTGGACTTCCGGGCACTGCTTGGGCTGTAGCCGAAATGCTGGGTGAAGGCCCGGGTGAAGTTCGCGGCTGTTTCAAAGCCAAGCCACTGGGCAATATCGGAAACTTTCCGGTTCTCAGAGTGATCAGCAAGCATTTCGTGCGCCGCAAGCAATCGCTTCTGACGAATATAGTTGAGTACTCCTCCGGAACTTTCAAATAATTGATAGAGGTGGGTACGAGAAATTGCAAGTTCTTTGCTCAGAACATCGGGATTCAAATCACGAGACATGAGGTTCTTCTGGATAAAGCGTCTCGCCTTGGTCATCAGGCCCATCGAAGCGACGTGCTCAGTCGCATTACCGTCTCTCACCAATGGAGCAATAGCACCGAATACGATCTGCCTTATTGCATCCCGCAACTCGGGCAAATCCCCACTTGTTATCTGACTTAGCCCCAACTGAAGACTGGAGATGAAATCGATCAGAAGATTGGCCCGATAGCCTCCAATTGAGGCGTTGTTGCTGGCCTCGGGCATTCCCCCGAGTCCTGCAAAATGGTCGACTGGAACAATCAGCATCACCGCTTCGGTCGCGAGCGCCCGGCCACGAAAAGGATAGCCAAGTGAACGGATGTTGATCATGCCTGGCTCGTTTTCAGCAACGCGTCCATCCACTTCTGTCCAAGTGCGCCCGCTACGCAAAAAGCTGATATGCCAGTGATCGATCGGGCTGGATCGAACCTGCTCTGGCGTGCGCTCATAGCTAAACGGTGGCGCATTTTGTTCTATAAGCAACATACCATGAAGATCCCAGACTTTCTGCAATACAAGAAAGCCGTCACTCGCATTAACGCCATCGGGCATACGCACATCATAAAGAGCCGCGATATGTTTTTTCCATGCAGAAAACTGCTCTGTGGCTCCCAGTGAATTAGTGGAAAATATCAGTGGGGCCAGAATATTAGTGCTGCGACTACTTTCGCCGAGCGGCGTAAGTTGTACTCGCGCAGACTGGCGCCGCTCAACAAATTCAGACTTAAGATCGCTCACAGCCTTGTCGCTTGGGGTCGTCATGGCAACTCCTCAAACCAACTCTCAGGTCCAAGGTACGCGGAACGCCACCCAAGTCCCTCCACGGATATTAGCACTTGAACATGTAAAATCAAAGCATCTGGAACTCTACAGTCTATTCCGGGTTAATCCGTGCAGACGATCATGGCATCCATCGACGCCGCTATCGCATGAGCGTCGAAAATACTGCACTTAAGGTGATAGCTTGCGAGCATGGCCAGCGTTCAACGAGGTTTCTGCCACCTAAGAAACTTCATAAGAGGTGCCGGAATATATTTGATGAAATGACCTGGTTGTATCGGATTTAATGAAAATTGTCATGAATATCCGGCAGGAGTTTTAACTCGTATCCGATAGTAAGCACGGTAATAACAACCGGAGGCAATCGTATGAACAATGTATTTGCATATACTGTGCGCCGCGAAACCTTGAAATGGGCTGCCGCTATTATCGTTGGACTTTTCGCTTCATTGTGCCTGACGGCAGGCGCCGAAGCCAAGGATGCCGGCAAGCAGAAAAGCGAAACGATTTCCGTTTACCTCGTCAAGTACATGGTGAATAGCCAGGCACGATACAACAAGCCCGCATCGGCCAAGGTCATCAAGGTTTCCGCCACGCAATATGCAGCCGGTGCGCCATATGTGTGCACGCCGAGTGGCTTCGGGCAGAAATCCCGCTGCTTCATCCGCGACTAAACCGCGTATCGGTCTGATTCAATCAGATCGGTGCTCCAAATTTGTTTAGAACCGCGCATCCCGAAAACTCTCGTAAGTTTCTCGGGATGCGCTCGATGGCGCACTGGCTCGCAAAAACTCCATACAGATGAGCGGGCCGATATGCGTGCCTGGCGATCATCTCGCGTTGGCTTTCATGATCGCCAACCCCCTACTGACACGGTCGCCTCGCAATAGCTTGGCGGCCTCATCGGTCGAGCGTGGCGGATTATTGCGGAAGACATACCAGCTACCACCCAGTGAGCGCTTCTGATAGATGACGCCACCTTTCTGGCGATGGAGGAAACAGGTCGTATCGCTGCCACCGCCCATCTTGTTGACCCAATAGGCCTCCAGGCAGAGCTTGCCGCGATTGGTAGCGTACCAGCGCCCCTGCCCGTTAGACCACGCTCTGCCTTTCTGCGACCAGGCGATGAAACGATGTCCGTCGGCAGAGAAATAGCCGCCGCCATCCTTCCATTTCCATGATTTACCAGAATAAAGCGCCTCAAGCGCTTCGGCTGATAGCGGTGCAGCCGCCGCAGCCTTGACGGCGATCGAGTCCTCAGTTTTCTGTTTCGGCGCCGCATCGGCAGCACCTGCCAGAAGAAGCACGGACAGCGCCGCACCTACGGTTCTCAAACGGATCGAAAACATTGTCGTATTCCTGTTCAGACGTTAAGCAATTCCAGCAAAAGTGCGAAGCTATTTTGCGTGAGGTAAATGCGACGAAACAAATGCTTAGAGCGGTTCCAGCGACACTGTTTTAACTGGAACCGGTCCAGAGCATGACCTGATCAAGACGCACTTGCGCCTCTGGATCAATCAAGCGGATGGTTCGCAACCCGCCAGTCAGGCCGCCCAACACCCCGTGGCCACGGATAGACTTCACGGTCATTGAAGTAGACGGTCGCAGTCAGTTCCGGAAATTCAGGTTGCGGTTTGTTGGTCTCCTGCGCCCATGCTCGGACATAGGCGTCGCTTCCTTCATAGCCAAGTTCGGCGATGACAATCGGCTTCTTGAAGCCTACTACCCGTTCGTATCCCGGTTTTGTCCGCTCAACGAATGTGGACGCATGCCCCAGTTCCAGCATATCGTAAGGTTCATAGCCGAACACCGACAGGCCGATCACATCGACATAGCCATCGCCCGGATAATAGGTCTCAAGCCCCGCATCTCCCTTCGGGGACCACATATATTTGGCGTTCGGCAAGGACTTGCGGCAGACATTGACCGCATGCTGATAGGCGCGGACATAGCTCTGTGCCGACCAGTAAGACCACGTGAACTGACCCGTTTTGTCATCCATTTCCTGTGCCCAGCGAATAGTGACAGGGCTCTTCAGCTTCGACGCAGCGGAGCAGACGGCAGCCATGTTTGTATCGTAATGCCCTCGCACGATCCCGTTCAGGAGAGCGTCCGGTGCAACTCGCCAGTCGCGAGCCCATGACCAGGGCTCGACGGTTATCAGCAATTCACGGCCCCGTGCCTGCGCGTAAGCATCAGCGGTCGACAGACTCGTCAGGTCCACATCTTCCCACGGAAGGAACAGATGTTCGATGCGAGAATTGGGATCGTTGGTGAAATCCCCGCTCGGATCATAGGCCCCGAACGTGATGGATTGCGGTGTTATCACCGGGCGTTTGTCGTGGAACATGTTGCGGGTGTCGACATTGGCACCCGAAACGCCGCTCGCAGCGTAAACAGCGGTTGAAAGCAGCCCACCGCAAAGAATGGCCGTTGTTATTTTATATGATGTTTTCATCGCCGCCTCCTTTATTGTACGGGCGATAGGCCAACGGGCAGCACCAGATTCAGCGCTTCCGTTTTTGGCGTTATTGTTTCGATGGGGAGGAGCTTGTGCGCCTCATCATCCTTGTTTTCGCCAGCATGTCGGAAGACGTACCAGACACCGTCCGGCTCGCGTTTTTGATAGATCGTCCCATCGGCGATGCGGTGGGAGAAACAGGTCTTGTTCGAAAAAACTCCCTGATCCAGATGCCACTTCGCATCGAAACACATCTGACCAGACCAGGTGATCCGCCAGCGTCCTTCCGCCCAGGCCTTGCCTTTCTCGCCATCAACACGGGCGGTGAAACGACGGTTCTGGCTTTCCATCCGGCCAGCTCCGTCAACCCACTGCCAGTTCTTGTCACGATAGAGTAGGTAAAGCTCGGCAGGAGTCATCACACGGGCGCCGTCGGGCAAACCATTTGACGGAACTGTCGCCGCTCCAGCCGGTCCGCTTAGCCCCGCAAGCAGGACAACCAGCGGCAGAACGCATCTGCGCCGATCAGCGTTCCGACCAGATCGGTACCGTTGGTCTTCATACATCACATGTTTCATTTGAACCTCCCACGACCTTAAGGTTGCGCGCACCCGCCAAGGGTTCTTGCGCTTGACGGATGCGCGCGTGCGGCAGAACGTTTGTTGGTCTTGTTTCCTGCCGCTGTTGAATGGGACGGCCGATTGTCGAAATCCGGAAGCCCAGATTCCTGGCAATCGCCGGTGAAAAAACATTGCGCAGATCGACGAGTACAGCGTCCCGCATGACCTGTTTCATCCGAACGAGATCGAGTTTGCGGACACTGTCCCATTCGGTCACGACCACCGCCGCATCGACAGTGCTCAGGCACTCGTAGGGATCGTCGTAAAACTCGACGTCCCTGAGAAGACTGCGTGAATTCTCCATTCCGGCGGGATCGTAGGCCCGGATGCTGGCACCGAAGCGCTGCAAGGTTTCGATGAGCGGGATGGACGGTGCGTCGCGCATATCATCTGTATCGGGTTTGAACGTGAGGCCGAGGACGGCAATCGTTCGGCCTTCGACACTGCCGCCGAGCGCATCCAGAACCTTCAGCGCCATGCGACGCTTGCGCGCTTCATTGACGGTGACCGTTTCCTCGACGAGTCGCAGGGCAACCCCGTGATCCTGGGCAGTTCGCAACAGCGCAACCGTATCCTTTGGAAAACAGGAGCCACCATACCCCGGCCCAGCATTGAGAAAACTGGTACCGATACGCTTGTCCAGCCCCATGCCGAGCGCCAGCTCGGTGACATCGCTGCCGACTTCCTCACACAGATCCGCCAGTTCGTTGATGAAGGTGATCTTGGTTGCGAGAAAAGCATTGGCCGCATATTTGATCAGTTCCGATGTCCGGCGCTGCGTAATTACAATTGGCGTCTTTGCTGCCTCGAGTGGCGGAGCATAAAGGGCGACGAGTACCGAACGTGCACGTTCATCTTCCACACCGATGACGACGCGATCAGGCTCGAGGAAATCGCGGATCGCGACACCCTCGCGCAGGAACTCCGGATTGGACGCAACGGAGAATGTGCCGGACCTTCGAACCGAGCCTATGATCTTCTGCACCACATCGCCTGTGCCGACCGGAACGGTGGACTTGATCACGACGACGCTGTGGTCGTCGATCAGCGGCGCAAGCGCGCGAGCGGCCATATAGACGAAGGACAGATCGGCGTCGCCTTGGCCCGCCCGTGCTGGTGTGCCAACGGCAATGAAGACAAGCTCCGCACCCTTGACGGCTTCCTCCAGATTGGTGGTGAAGTTCAGCCGACCAAAGGCAAAATTGCGTTCCACCAGTTCGTCCAGCCCAGGTTCGTAGATCGGCACGATGCCGCGCTCCAGCCGGACAATCTTCTGGGCGTCCTTGTCGACGCAGACGACCTCGTGTCCCCATGCCGCGAAGCACGTGCCACTCACCAATCCGACATATCCCGTACCAATGACAGCGATCTTCATAATCGTCGCGCCTTTCCTGCTAGTCCGTTCCGCTAGCGGTATTCGTGCGCCAGCGTGGATTGAAAATTGTCCTGTGGACGTCACGTCCGCCTACGCCGGCACCGGCAACCGAGAAGCGGTCGTCAAATACCGTGAAGCTTTTCGTGCCCCAACTCAGTGCCTCAATGCCGTCGCGTCCGCGCTCGACAGTAGTAAACCCAGTCAGCGCGACCAGCGCCGTAAGACTGCAAGCCATTGCTGGCCGATAGAAGCGGCTCGTCATCCGCACGTGATTTTCGCGTGTGTGCTGGATCACGATCATCGTCATCAAGAACAGGTAGAAGCACGCATTGATGATGGCGAAGACGAAGAAGCCGCGTGTCTGATCGGCAGCACTGACGAAGAGGACGGGCATAATGGACAGGCCGGAGATCAGCGCATAGGGAGCGATCACCCGTAGTGGCACAGGATCGACCTCGGATGAGCCTTTCGGCGTGACGCGAAAATCAACAAAGGAACCGGTCAGCCAGTCACGGAAAGCTGCGAAGGTTCCAGCCAGAACCCAGGGCCACCGCGCCAGCAGGAACAGCATCGCCTCCCAGCTGAAAATCCTGCCGTCGACCGGGCGAAAGGTCTTACTCGAACGCCACCAGAATGCCAGCGCCAAAATCACGAGCGATTGCGGCATGAAGTGCGTCAGGAAGGCAGGATAGGTAACGCTGACGAAATTATCGCCATAAGCCAGAATGGCTATCGGCAGAATGAATGTCAGCGCCAGGAAGAACGCGTAGAGAGGATACCAGAGTTGCGAGAATAGGAACTGGATCTTCAGACGCAGGGGCAACCGACCGATCAGCTTCGGCGTATATTGTAGCAGGATCATCACAAGACTGCGCGACCACTGGAATTCCTGCGTCACAAGATCGGCAAAGGTGCGCGGACCGTCGCCATGGGCAATGGCATCCAGCGCATGAACACCCCGCCAGCCATGCGCATTCATGAACAGGGTCGTGGAATGATCCTCAGCGAGTTCCGGTCCAAGACCGCCGATTTCCTTCAATGCCGCCGTGCGTACCGCATAATGAGAGCCGATGCAGACCGGGGCAAAGCCGCCATTGTAACCGGCCTGCAGCGAGCCATGCATACTGGCTTCCACATAGAGACGCCCCCGGGCCGACCAGCTTTCATTCGCATTGCGATCACAGATGCTCGGTGCGGAAACATAACCCACAGCGGGATCGGCGAAGGGCCGCAGCACGTTGAAGAGATAACCCGGTTCTGGCACATGGTCGGCATCGAGCTGCGAGACGAAATCATAGCGCTCATAACCATAATGATCGTAGAAGAAGGCGAGATTGCCCTCCTTGCAGCGGGTACGGCGCGGCCAGGTCTGCCGATGATAGTCAGCACGGCCCTTGCGCGTGGAAACGAACACGCCGTGCTCCCGACACCAGGCAAGCGTCGAGGGTGAAGGATCCTCGTCGGCAAGCCATGTATCGTGCGGCACATCTTGCGCCAGCATTGCGCGCAATGTTTCAGCCACCACCTCGAAAGGTTCAGACGGAGCCTTGGTGACGACCATGGCGACGCGGCTTCCGGCGGGGATGCGAAGCGGGCCGGTCGGGCGCGCTGCATGGAAGAAAACAGTGATGAAATAAAGCGGCAGGATCGTGATCCAGGCCAAGAGTGCCGTTACCAGAATGGAGCCGACCAGATGATTGTGCTTTGCACTGATGAACCACCATTGCCAGAAATAGCTGATAGCGAGAGCCCACAGGATGATGCCCACCACATATTCCACCCGTTTGCGGCCGGTGAAGATGGGTGCCAGCAATGGTTCCCTTTCGCCATTTTCGCCGTCAATGGCCGGATGAAATTCGCGCCTTGTCATGTCCGAATCTCCAGACCAAAGAAGGGCGCAGCTGTGCGGATGATGGTGTCGAGATCGGAATGGAGCGTGCGAAAGCCAAGCTTTGCAGCCGCTGCAGCCGGGTCGGCATAAAGAGCCGGCGGATCACCAGCCCGGCGTGCGCGCATTTCGACAGGCACCTTGCGTCCGGTGAGCCGGTGTATCGCATCAACGATTTCCTTGATAGATGTCCCACGTCCGGTTCCCAGATTAAGGACCAGATTGCCGCCGCCATTCAGAAGATGCTCGACCGCAAGCACATGGGCCCGTGCCAGATCTTCCACGTGAATATAATCGCGAATGCAGGTGCCATCCGGCGTTTCATAATCGTCGCCATAGACTTCCAGACAATCTGCCATGCCCGCCGCAGCCAGCATGGCGCGCGGGATCAGGTGGGTTTCAGGAACGTGCATTTCTCCCAGCTCACCGTCCAGATCGGCGCCGCAAGCATTGAAGTAGCGCAACGCCGCATAGGACATGCGATAGGCTGCTGAATAGTCGGCCAGCATATGTTCCGCGATTAGCTTTGTCCGACCATAGGGATTGATTGGATTCTGCACTTCTCTTTCGCGGATCGGCAGCACATCCGGAATGCCATAGGTGGCGCAGCTCGACGAGAAAATGACAGGGCGCCCGCCTGTCAGGCGACTGACTTCCAGAACGGACTGGATCCCGCCGACATTATTGCGATAATATTTCGCGGGGTCCGTGACTGATTCACCCACATAGGCCGAGGCCGCAAAGTGGATGATTGCTACCGGATCAAAGGTCCTGACGGCAGCGATAAGCTGTTCCTGCGAAAGCGTATCACCTTCGACAAACTCGCCCCAGCGCACGGAAGACCGGTGACCCGTCGACAGGTTGTCATAGACGACCGGCGAGAATCCGCTCTTGTGCAGAAGCTTGGCGGTATGGCTGCCAATGAAGCCAGCACCACCGGTGACCAGTATGTTCCACGGGGTCATTTCGCCACCTCGAAAAGCTCGCCCGATGGTCTGACCAACTGGCGTTCAAAATAGGCGACCGTCTGCTTCAATCCTTCGACCAGTGCGATCTGTGGTTCCCAGCCAAGCTCGCGTTTAGCGAGTGTAATGTCGGGGCACCGCTGGCGCGGATCATCAGTGGGCAGTGGGCGATAGACGATGCGCGAGGACGAGTTTGTCAGCGCAATGATCTGCTCGGCCAGCTCACGCACGGTGAACTCCCCCGGATTGCCGAGATTGACGGGCTTCTGAATCGGGCTGTTCATCAACCGGCTAAATCCTTCGATCAGGTCGTCGACATAGCAAAAGGAACGGGTCTGCGAGCCGTCGCCATAGATGGTGATGTCTTCGCGCTTGAGGGCCTGAACGATGAAGTTCGACACGACACGGCCATCATCGGGTCGCATGCGCGGGCCATAGGTGTTGAAGATGCGCACGATGCGGATGTCGACGCCATACTGCTTGTGAAAATCGTAGAACAGTGTTTCGGCCGAGCGCTTGCCTTCGTCATAGCAGGACCGGGGGCCGAACGAGTTCACATTGCCCCAATAGGCTTCCGGTTGTGGATGTGTTTGCGGGTCGCCATACACTTCCGACGTTGAAGCCTGAAAAATCCGTGCCTGATAATGCGCTGCAAGCTCGAGCAGATTGAGCGAGCCGATGACGCTCGTCTTCATTGTATGTACCGGATCGGCTTGATATTGCGGCGGCGATGCGGGGCATGCGAGATTATAAATCTCGTCCACCGGCAGATCGATCGGGTTTACAATATCGTGCCGCACGAAGCTGAATGTGTCGTATCGCAGGAGATTGCGCAGGTTCTCAAGCCGCCCCGTCGAAAAATTATCGACGCAGATGACAAAATTTCCTTCGTTCAGTAGGCGCTCGCAAAGATGAGAACCGAGAAATCCTGCACCGCCTGCTACAAGAATCCGCCGTGTTGAGATACGCTCTGCAGATATACCCGATGATCTGAAATTTATATTCACGAGATCCTCCAACACTACTCGTTGCGGGCGCCCTTTGTTGAAAAAGAACAGAATTTCCCTCTGCGGATTCGAGTTGAACCGCACTAAATTGCGCTTGTTGAATGCTTTAACTGATGATTGAAAGTAGCCGCGTTGAAGGCCAGTGTCGTTATCTTAGAATCCTAAAACTTATCCGGGCGTCCATTTTTGAGGTTCTTATAAGCTAACCCGAAGTATGTTCGGACCAACCAAAACGGCGTCTCCTATTGGCCTAAATCGTTGGATTTTGGCGCAAGCCGCTTTTGTTGGGATCTGTTGCAAACTTTTTGTCAACGCATGGTCTGATAGGATTCTGACTTTTAAAGATCTGATTATTTTTGATGTTTAAAGGCCGTCATTTCGATAAATCCGTCATTCTGCTGTGCGTTCGAGGGTACCTTGCTTACAATCTCAGGCTTGGTGATCTGAAGGAGATAATGGCAGAACATGGTGTTGAGGTGGACCATCCAAACTGCATCGCTGGGATCTTAAGAGAGTCCAAAACTGCTTGAACAGTTCAACCGATAGAAGCGCCAGGTCACACGTAAATGGAACCTTGATGGACGTAAATTAAGATCAAGGCGAGCGGCTCTACCTGTATCGTGCGATCGGTAGCTATGGCGATACGGTTGAGTTCTATTTCAGCTAAAACCTTAATTTAATCGCTGCCAAGCGGTTTCTGTGCAAGTCTTTGGCCCGCCACGGCAGGCCGGGGCGAGTGTGGGTGGCGTCTTCGCTTCCGTAAGGGATGTGGTCGAAAAAAATTATCCATTGGTCGTGCGCGTATCGGCAACGGATTTCGCCGATGGCGGTTTGACACCACTCCAAGTCGAAGCTCACCTCAAGCCGCTTCCCAAAGCATCATGCTGGTGTACAGTTTGAAAAGCTCCCTCCCTGACCGTGACACTGTTCGCTTTTCCGTTCGACTGAGACGATTGTAAGTCGCCTTCACATAACACCTGCTATCCTGGCGCTATCAGTGCGAATGACACTAGCAATTTTGGAGACGGTGTTCGGGCGACTTGCAATCATGATCATTTTCCTCCCGGCGCCATAATACATTGTAAAAACGTAATCTCGTGACAAAAAACCTCCGTCGCCCGTCTACCGGACATTAAACCGGCCATTCATACGGAAATTGGCGGAACTGAATTTTTTTAAGCGTATGATATTATTCTATTTTCATTGATATCCGTAGCGGTCAGAGAAGCGGACAGAAAGAAGGCCAAATGCCGATCCCCGACAATGGCGAGACAATAGGCTTGTTTGAACCCCTCATGGTCTCGGAAGGTTCCCCCTCGCGCGCGCACTTAAATGATCTCGTACTTGAACTTGCGGAGAAGTCTGCCGCATTCCGAAGTGGCCTTCCTGCTTCCATTGCTGAGGCTCTTGCCGATCTCGTGCGGGCCATGAACTGCTACTATAGCAACCTCATTGAAGGACACGATACTCATCCAATAGACATCGAACGCGCTATGCGAAACGATTTTAGCACCGATCCGAAGAAACGGAATCTTCAACTTGAAGCCAAAGCGCATGTTGCCGTTCAGAAATGGATCGATGAAGACGTTATGATGGAGCCGCCGACCGCACCCGTATCGGTGATCGAACTCCACCGTCGTTTCTGCGAGTTGTTGCCGCCAGAACTCCTCGTTGTCCACAACCCGGAGACGGGAGAGACGATTCCCGTTGTTCCTGGTGAGTTGCGCACCCGCTATGTCGAAGCTGGGCGGCACATCGCCATCAGCCCTGGCGCGGTGCCCCGATTTCTCGAACGAATGCACAAGGCTTACAGCATTCCAGGCAGGATAGATCCGATCCTTGCCGCAGCCTGTGCCCATCATCGGCTTCTCTGGGTGCATCCTTTCCTAGATGGAAACGGTCGGGTTGCTCGGCTCATGTCCTACGCCATGTTGCGCAGGACACTGGACACGCGCGGTCTTTGGTCAGTAGCACGCGGGCTGGCACGGCAAGAAGCAGCTTACAAGGGCCACCTTGCCGCCTGCGATGCCCCCCGCCTCGGGGATCGGGAAGGGGCGCGGTACCTTGAGCGAGGCCGCGCTCGCCTCCTTCACGCGTTTCTTTCTGCAAACCTGCATCGATCAAGTGGAATTCATGGAAAGCCTTATGCGGCCAGATCGGTTACGTGGCCGCATCCTGATTTGGGCTGAAGAAGAAATCCGCGCCGGAACCCTGCCTCCGAAAGCTGATACCGTAATGAAGGCCGTCCTCTATCAGGGGCAGATTGAGCGCGGAGAGGTCCAGGCGATTCTTGGTACTAGTGATCGCACCGCGCGGCGCGTTACGTCCGTGCTTCTCGAAATAGGCGCTCTGTCCTCCACATCAACGCGCGCGGCGCTCAAACTAGCGTTTCCAGCGAAGTACGCGGGACGGTGGATGCCGGGGCTGTTTCCCGATCAGGATTAATGAGATGCATGGCCGTCACCGGGTCGAAGAACGACCCGCTCCGAATTAATTTATTGAACCAGCGGGAAGAAATTCAGTATTTTCGCCGGTAATGCACCAGCTTGGCGCGCAAAATCAGTTTCCGTAAGCAACCGCTTTCGCGACAGCCTTTCGAGCGCAACGATGATCTGACCCCACAATCTGTTAATTTTTTATTCTATCGTTGAGAGTTATCGAATGGAAAGAACAGAGTTTCTCCATGGAGCCTCGAATGGTGTTTCTCTCAACGAATGGTAGCCATTGAGCGCGGGTTCGATAGCTGCGGCACGACCGCTCTGATTTTATACTCATCAAGCAAATAACTGCCAAGTGTGGCAGGTTCGACCTATGTTGAATGCCGCCACCCGTCCCAATGATATTGCTGAATTAAGGCCCTTCTGATTGTAGCCAAGCGCTATGGCAAGAGGCCGGTGCTATATTCAACGTCACGGATTTCCAATCACAGAGAGCAGCACAGGGTATACTATAGGAATAGCAAACATTACATGTTTACGTAAACCGGTCCTTCGCCGCCTTGTGGCGGAACCCAGTTGATGTTCTGGTTCGGGTCCTTGATATCGCAAGTTTTGCAATGCACGCAATTCTGCGCGTTGATCACAAAGCGAACATCCTTGGCCTGCGGATCAGCCGCGGAATTACCGTCAGCATCCACCCATTCATAAACGCCTGCAGGGCAGTAGCGCGTCGATGGACCTGCAAAGACATCATGTTCCGATGTCTGCTGCAGCTTCATGTCAGCCACCTGCAGATGCACAGGCTCGTTTTCGTCATGGTTGGTGTTCGAAAGAAACACTGACGAAAGACGATCAAAGGTCAGCACACCATCCGGCTTCGGATAATCGATCTTCTTGTGCTTTGCTGCTGGCTCAAGGCTTTGCGCATCGTTCTTCCCATGCTTCAGCGTACCAAAGA